>CAZJJA010000008.1:0-26764 GCA_964546235.1 uncultured Thermofilaceae archaeon
TAGCGGAAGTAAATATCCTGAAAACACCATAAATGCCTTAAAGGAGGCTATAAAGCTCGGTGTAGATTTTGTCGAAATAGATGTTAGAAGGACAAAAGACGGCAAACTTGCCTTGTGGCACGACGACACCATAGAAAGGCTTACAGGAGAAAAGGAAAAACACCTAGAGGACAAGAATTACGACGCTATATCGAAAATAGATATAGGTTTGGGAGAACATGTTCCTCTGTTTGAAAAGGCTTTAGATGTAATTAATGACAAGATAGGATTGGTTGTGGACATAAAAAGAACGGGATATGAGAAGGAGATTTATCGCGAAATTTCTGAGAGAGGCATGATTGAACAAACAATTTTCTCAGGCGAGAATGATTCTCTTATACGCTTAAAGGAAATGGACAGCAGGGTGATAATCGCATATACGCTTTATGTTGCTGACCCTAGGTCGATATTCTATGCGAAAAAAATAGGCGCGATGTTTGTAAACTTCAAGTTCCCCACTGTTACACCTGAAATAATCAACAGGGCTCATGAAAACGGCTTAGGAGTTATCGTCTGGGTTGTAAATGCCCCTGGAGACTTGGTAAGATATGCGAGCATGAATGTTGACGTAATTACAACCGACGATCCGCGGGAAGCTCTTGCTTTGAGAAAAAGGCTTAGGGAACAGAAGCTTATTATGGGATGATACCATGGAAGAGTTTCTAGATAAGCTGTATTCATCTAACGACGAGGTCGATAAAACAGTACTGGATATTCTGCGCGTTCTCATAGTCTTTAATGGAGTAATCTGGAAGAGCGAAATTTTTGATTCAATCTTAAAAGTTAGGAGAGGACACATAGATTATCTACCAACACCAGACCTTGTGAAAAAGGCAATCAAAATACTAAGAGAGAAAAACATAATAGATGTAGAAGAAAGACCTCGTGGAGACCTAACAACAGGAAAAATAACGAAGGATCTATTGATAAAACTCAAAGATCCAAGGGTAAACTCATTTATGTTAAGAGACGAAATCCTCAAGGAGTATAGAGCCCTCGTATATAACGAGATACAAAGAGCTATAAAAAATAACGACTAGTTTTTATCAGCTTCACCCTCTCTTGATAGTTTCTCGAGAAGTTCTTTCGCATAACTAAATCTTATCTTTCCTTCTCTTATCATTATCTCGGCAATTTTGTCGACCAGCTCTCCAGAAGCACCAGCCATGATTGCTATGTTCCTCGCATGTAATTTCATGTGACCTTTCTGGATACCCTCGGTTGCTAGCGCTCTAAGCGCAGCGAAGTTCTGAGCTAAGCCCACAGCACCCATGACCTCTGCAAGCTCCTGTGCAGTTTTTACTCCAAGAATCTTCAGCGCCATCCTTGCTATCGGGTGAACCTTTGTTGCACCACCAATAGTTCCAACAGCCATAGGCATCTCGAGACTACCGACCAAGTTTCCATCTTCATCTTTCTCCCATACAGATAATGGCTCATAACGTCCGTTTCTTGCAGCATAGGCGTGGGCTCCAGCTTCGATGGCACGGTGGTCTTGAGCTGTCGCCAAAGCTACAGCAATCACACCATTCATTATACCTTTATTGTGTGTCGCAGCTCTATAGGGGTCTGAAGCGGCGAAAGCCCATGCATCAACAATTGCATCGACAACATCTTCTCCACCAATGTCTTCTTTGTAGACCTTTACCCAAGACCTTACAAGACGCTTGTCTGCAAGGTTTGAGATTATGCGTAGAAGCGTTCTTCCACCAGATATCTTCTCTATAAGCGGAGAGACGCTTTCAGCCATAGTATTTACTGCATTAGCTCCCATAGCATCTTTAACGTCTACAAGGAGATGTACAATTATCATTTTTCCTTTCGGACCGTCAACTACACGCACTTCTATGTCCTTTGCACCACCACCCAGTTTCACTAGTATTGGGTCTTGTTCGTTTGCAAGCTCTAGGATTTCGTTCTTATGTTCCAGGATTAACATGCGCTTATACCATGGGTCTTTCACGCCCAGAACCTGTATTTGACCTATCATTATAGATCCTGTAGTGATGGATCTTATTCCGCCGTCTCTTCTCATGACTTTCGCAGCGTTGCTAGCTGCTGCCACAACACTTGATTCCTCTATAACCATTGGAACCAGGTAGTCTTTACCGTTGATCAGGAAGTTGACAGCTACCGCGAAGGGATAAGCCATGGTTCCTATAACGTTCTCTATCATAATATCGGCTGTCTTGAGGTCGAGGTTACCTTCTTTCTTTAGAAGGGAAACTTCTTCTTCCGTTAATCCAGCAAATTCTGCAACTTTTTGTAGTCTTTCATCTATACTCAATTTATAGAACTTTGGTATACGAGATGTTTTTTGGGACATCAAGCATAGAATAACTGAAAAGTGATTAATAACATTGCCTGGCAACTTATAGTATTTTGCTCTATGTCGATTTACTTGTAATAAGAGATATTAATGTATATGACCATACGATTATTTTTTGTGTCTAGTAGTGGAAAGGAACGTAGGAGAATAGGCAGATTTGAGGTTATGGCTATTTTGCAGGCTGCAAGATACTATTTACTTACTGGTGATTTAGAAAAAGCCTTTTCTTTTGGTTTAAATCGTGCAATCTTCTATGCATGGGCCAAGCATTATGGAAAGGGTGTTAGAAGCTTCGCGTCTGAGAGGCTTGTGAAGGGGGTTGAACGTGGAGAAGAGGACGGTAAACCCGTTGTATATATTGGAGACGAGAAAGCGTTCTTGGGTCCTTCTGGCTATTTTATGATGGGCGATAAAGAGCAGACTCCCAAGGATTTCGAAAGAAATGTTATTAGTAAGGTGGAATCAGTTATTCCATTTGAAAAAGTGTGGAAAGCAGCTCTTGAGTATGTAAAGAGATTTAGTAAAGAGACGTTATTAAGCCAGCAAGCATTTTTTGAAAAGGTCTACAAGCCTGTTCGTGACAATTTTCTAGAGACAGTCGTGGAGAAAAAGAAGTCAACTTTAGATGTCTTCTTTAAAGAAGGTGAGAGAGGTTAATGGAGCCTTTGTTGCTGCACTTTCCGGGAGAGTTTGGTGCCCTCATACATCTCACTTTAGCCACAATATTGGCTCTCCTGTATATTAAGCATAGATCTATAGCGATACTGCCAGCCATAATGATCAGCTCTTTAATAGGAGTGTTTCTTGGTTTCGAGATTCATCCCTTTATTTCGGGTATTTCTGGGTTTGCAGCTGCTCTCATAGTCTTCATAGCTGGACTGGAGTTAAAGCCTGAGTTCATTAAGAAGAATAAAGAGAGAGTTCTGATAATGTTCTTTTTCGAAGCAACGATTTTCTTTACTATTTTTTACCTACTTGTAACGTTCTTGCCGCTACAGTTTGCCGTTACAATAGCCGCTATAATGGTTGCATCAAACGAGGCTTTCGTTCTGGATCTTGAAAAATACGGTGATGAAGAACTTGCACAGTTCGGTATAACGATTTCAGTACTCGAAGATGCTTTAGCTGTATTTCTATTATCTCTCGGATTTTTTGCAACTCTTACAATAAGCTTGCCTGAAGAGCATCTTGCACTACTTCTTGCGGTAATTGTCATGTTGATTCCACTTTTTTACATAATAAGTGAACCTTTTGATAGATTCATAGACAGAATAGAGAGACTTGATGCAAAAGTCTTACTTTCGATCCTTTACCTAGAGATCTTGATATCTACCGCCGAGGTTCTAGGGATACCAGAGGCTATAACGGTGTTCATAGGGGCAGTAAACCTATCTTTGAGAGGATTTGATAAAGAAGCGTTTAGGGCTATGGAAAGCTACTATGTTCTAGCTCTTATAGGCTTTGTGGCATCACTACCATATAACCTTGAATCATCTATTCCCCAACTTCTCAACATTTCTTCGATAATGTTTGTTGTAGTAGCAGGTATTCTCTTGGCGCTAATCGCTTTTGTTCTCAGGGCATCTATGATAATAATTGCCGGAACAATGGGTGGACTTGGAATTAAAAAATCACTTGAACTTGGAATAAGTTTAGGAAATACAGGAGAATTTGGATTAATTGTACTTGCAGCACTGATAGGAGAAAAGGGAATAATTCCGCCAGACCTAGCACTAGCTGCAATGGTCGCTTATGCCGTGAACTTGACTCTTGTAAGCTATTTTGTAAAAAACATTGTCAAGTTGACAAATTGGCTCCTTTCTAGGGCTCACTTTCTTTGGAACTTTCTCGATAAAGTCAGTGAAAGCGCAGACGACTTCGTAATGTATGCTGCCAAGGACGAAAGTCTTAAAAAAGATATACTTGGAATGAGTATAATGCTTATTGTTGGATATTTTTCCTTATTTGTACAGCGTCTTGTAACTCATGTTTTTATAACATATATCATGTCGATAGCTGTTATATCATCCTTCATTGTTGCTATACAGAAGTTTTACCATGCATTTAGTGAGAGCGTTGAAAGGAAACTCTTCAAGAGGGGATACGTATCTGCTTTCATGATGTTGATGAGGTTTTTAATCCTATACGTAATTGTGGCACCTATGATCAGCTTCCTTTCCATAGAATTAACCGAGTACAAACTGGCACTAAGGCTGGAACATCCAGTCAGCATATTTCTAATACTTCTAACAATATATGGACTATCCTATATTTCTGAGAGACTTGCAAATTTCTTCTTTGAAGAAAAGGAGGAGATAGTAGAAAAAATAAAAGAACTAGAGGAGATCAGCAAGATTATAGAATGACGAAGCATAGAAGTTGGGTTTTATTTCGCCTTCATATTTATGGAACCCTTCGTAGGCAACAGTCGTAAATCCAAGTTTTTTCGCGCTCATGTCTGCTTCTTCATCGCCTACCATGAAACTCTTTTCAGGAGCTACATCAAGAGTAAATATAATATAAGAGAAAAATTTTAGAGAAGGCTTTCTAAACCCAATTTTGTCAGATAGTGCAAGATAATCGAAAAAATTATACAACTGATATCTTCTCAGCACTTGAATAGTATGATAACCGCTCATCGTATTAGAGGCAAGAACAATAAGGTATCCCTTTTCTCGCACTTCGGTAAAAAACTCCTTCACTCCAGGAGCGAGGTCTATTGTAGTCACATAAGGGTAAAGATAAGCTTCTACCAGGTCATTAATGAGTTCAGGACTAGGTGGAATCTGTAGCTTGTGTAGAAGCAGTGCTATTTCGCCCTTAACATCGATTTCTACCTGCGATGTCTTACGAAGTATATCGAGTTCTCGTCTTGTCTCTCTATAAGTAGCATATATAAGGTCGTGGTCCAAAGTGATGCCGTACTTGAGAAAGACTTCTCGAAGTTTTTCTGCTCTTAAATGATGATACTCTTCGATGCTTATTTTTGGATAAAAAAGAGTACCCCAGAAATCGACTAGCAACGCCTTGTCACTCATATCGTACTAAAAGAAGAAATCTAGGTGATAAAAAACTAATGCAATAGTCCTAGATATGCCTGCCTTATCTTGTCGATATCCAGTTCTGAAGCAACGATCGGCACTTCGAGCTCAAAGTTGAGGAGGATTAACGGATGTATCTCTCCAATAAAGCCTATCTTTGTCCCATTAACTATGACCTCAGCGAATCTTCCTGGAATAAAGCTTGGATGTTCTCCGGGCTTAAGCTCGTATTTTAGACCATAGAGCTCGAAGAGAGCCTTTAGTATGGCCAATCCATCTGTTAATGTTATCTTCTTGTCTGCTAGGAGAAACGCGAGGTGTTTTTCCTCAAGTATTTCATCCTTATCTGTCACCAAAACTATGTCTCCTGTCTCGAATATCCTCTGAGGATATCCTGCATGCTTGCTGTTAGCGAGCGTGTTTAGAAGTTGCGGAATAATCCAGTTTCTCAGAGCATGGAATGCTTCATGGCGGGGATTGCTAACCTCAACGATTTTTGTTCTCTGAATGTTCATTTTATCAAACATTAGCATGGTATTCGTCATCATGTAGTTATTTATCTCTAAGAACCCCAGTCCAACCATAGCTTCACGTATACTTCTTGTAAAAACCTCAAGGCCGTTTTCTTTTCCTGGATGAAGTGGACGCATTACCTGAGGCTCTATATTCTCGTAGCCATAAGCCATCGCCACCTCTTCTGCAATGTCAACCTGGTGAAGAATGTCTGTTCTATAGAATGGATACTTCACTTCTAGTGTCTCGTCGCTAAGAGCTGTCGCATTCATGCGCATCTTTTCGAGAAGTGAGATTGTCTCTGAAACTCCTAGATCGAGGCCTAGCAATTTCTTATTCAGGCTTACATCATAGTTTATTGTTTCAGGGTCTAGGCGCGGTGAGACTTCTTTTCCCCATGGTGCTTGCATCTCTATAAGCCCTATCTCGCCGCCCCTCTCCGCTACGGCTGTTACTATTATAGAAATGACTTTTCTTGCGGCGTTGAGGTCTATGGACGTAACGTCGATCAATATATCTGTTGTCTCTTGTGTCACACGGAATTCTTCGCTATTAACTATTGGAGGGAAACTGACAACTTTTCCTTCAGCATCAACAATAAGAGGAACCTTTTCTTTCCCCTCTACGAGGTGTTTATAAGCGATACCCTTGGGGTGTTTTCTAAGTATCTCGAGTGGTGTCATCTCTTCTTTAAAATCGAGAGGCGGAAACTTTACGCTCTTGGGGTCAACGGCTACGTACTTTACTGGGAGTTTTATCTCTTTAAGGTCGTATAGCCCTATTGAAACCTTCCTCCTATCTCGTCCATAAGTTATATGGATCTTTTCTTGCAGTTGCATTAGCTGACGAATGGATTCATCGTCAAGGCTAACTCCATAAACAGTTGCAAAAAGGACATAAGGACGGTAATCAGGTCCTTCAACATAACCTTTGCTAACAACGCCACGCACCCTATATCTTGGCAACCCTTTCTCTACTTCTAGCAATCCTCTAAGCGCTATGCTAAGCCCTTCTGCAGAGTAGAGGTCTGGACGATCATGTGTTGCTTCATAGCTTATGAGCTCGTCTTCTATCTCTTCTATCTCGCATTTCACCTTTGGTAATATTTCCTCTATCTCTTTTACGCTTAAATCACGTTTTACAAGTCTTTCCAAATCCCACAAATAAACGTCGACAACTGGCACATCTATCACCTAACCAATTCATGAATGAGAGGACGAGGTGATTTTCTTATGAAATCAATATCCTGAGCGAACAGGAGACGTATATCGTCGATTCCAAGTACAGTCATCGCGATCCTGTCAATGCCTATTCCCCAAGCAGCAACGTTCACGTTTTTCAGCCCTAGAGGCATTATGACTTCTGGTCGAAACATTCCGCCTGGGAAGACTTCTATCCAGCCAAGCTTAGGGTGTTTTATGAACCCTTCTACGCTAGGCTCTGTGAACGGGAAGTATGCAGGCTTTACCTTTACTTTACCAAGGCCGAGCCTATTTGCCATCTCCTGGAAGAATCCGAGGAGATTTCTGAACGTGACGCTTCTTCCTACGATTATTCCTTCAAGCTGGTAAAACTCCATGCTGTGTTTTGCATCCAGGTTTTCTGGACGGAACACTCTGTCCAACGAGAAACACATGTACTCGCCTTCGCCTCTTTCATAAATTGTGCGCATAGATACGGCTGTTGTTTGTGTCCTCAAGACGAGCCGGAGAGCCCTTTCTGGGTTCCACTTGTAGCCCCATCCCCTGGAACCTGTTTCCCAGCCATATTCGTGTGTAGCAGCAACTCTTTCAAGGTAATCTTTATCATCAAATCTTCCTTTAAGCTCGCCTTTTACGAAATATGTGTCATGAATTTCTCTTGCAGGATGATCTTGGGCTTGGAAGAGCGCGTCAAAGTTCCATAACTCCATCTCGACGTGAGGTCCCTTCATTTCTTCAAAGCCCATAGACACGAGGATCTCTCTAATCCAGTCCAGAAACTCAAGATAGGGGTGTTTTCTCCCATAAGATATGCTCGGAGGAACAACCGACAGGTCAAAGGGCTTAAAGATGGCTTTCTTCCATCTCCCGCTGACTATGATTTCTGGTGTAAGAGTAGTTATAACCTCTCCAACTTTTATCAGTCCTTTACTATACAATTCTTTTAGGAGTTCTGTCGGCTCAACAAATATGAATGAACGCTCCTTTTTTACAACTAGCTTTCTTCTCCTAAGTTGGTTTAGAATATTTTTATCGACGCTTTTACCCTCATGTATTTTTCTTAAAGATTCCTCTATCTCCCTTATTGATTCCTCTACTTTTGAAATGTCTTCAATAAGAGAAATCATGTCGCCCTCAAACTTTACTGCCTTTAGCTTCGCTAGCTGAGCTAATCCTATATTGGCTTCCTTTTCAGAAAGCTGGATACCCCTTTCAGAGGCCTTTTCCAGAATCTCGGACTTTTTCAGTGTTTTCCACTCTTTTAATAGCTCTAATACACGTCTCTCAGGTAACCCTCTTTCTAGATAATTTACTCCTTCCTGTGTCAACACATATAGGTCTTCTCGTTTACGCTCTACTTTTATGAGGTTTTTAGCTCTAAGCTCTTCAATGTCACGCATTAGGTCTTCTCTTTTTAAGCCAAGTTGTTTAGCTATAGAATCAATGTCTCTTATGCCAGAAATAACTACATCTAAAAGCCTTTTCTGTCTCTCAGGTAGATATAACGGTTTTAAAATTGGCGCTGCATTCGCCCCTTCACCGCTCATACTAGTGCACCTGATATTATATAAACATTCTATTCAATTATCAGCACATTATATATTTTCCAAGGTGTTTTTTGCCTTTAAAACGGATACGCGTCGTATATATCTAAAGAGTAAGACATTAACATTTGGTAGACAAGAATGCTTGATGTTAAAGCTATTAGAAAGGATTTTCCGATTTTTGAGAGAAAAATACATGGAAGACCACTTATATATTTTGATAATGCTGCAACAAGCCAACGCCCTATACAGGTTATTGAGGCGGTTTCAAGGTTCTATAAGAACAGGAACGCCAATATAGGTAGGAGTGTTCATGAGCTAGGCATTTCTGCTACAGAGGAATATGAGCAGTCCAGAAGGGTTATAGCCAGCTTCATAGGTGCAAAGTCCACGGAGCTTGTATTTACTAAAAACACTACAGAAGCCATAAATCTTGTCGCATACTCACTACTAGTTTCCGGGATTATTAGTCAAGGAGATGAAATTATAATAACAAGGATGGAGCACCACAGTAATATGCTCCCGTGGTTAAAGATATCAAAGGTTGTAGGAGCCGAACTGAAGATAGTTGAAGTAGATGACAAGGGAAGGCTGCTTCTAGATGATTTAGAGAAAAAAATCGGAGAAAAAACGAAAATGGTAGCAGTAACGCATGTCTCAAATGTAACAGGAATAATTAATCCTGTAAAGGAGATTTGCTCTATTGCCCATTCTGCAGGAGCGCTTTGTCTAGTAGATGGTGCACAGTCTACACCTCATCTCAGCATAAATGTAAAGGATATCGATGCCGATTTTTTTGCTTTTTCGGGACACAAGATGTTAGGGCCCATGGGCATAGGTGGATTATATATTAGAGAGGAGCTTGGTGAAAAACTTGAACCACCTTTTCCAGGCGGAGGAGCAATAACAGATGTAGTATGTGAAGAGACATGTAGTGCTAAATGGCTTCCCAGTCCTCATAAGTTCGAGGCGGGGACGCCAAATGTTGCAGGAGCTGTGGGTCTAAAAGAGGCTGTAACTTATCTAAGGAGGATTGGAATGGAAAATATAGAACAACATGAGAGGGAATTAGCCAAATATTTTCTAGAAAATATAGGAGGTCTCAAGATCGAAATATATGGACCAATGGATTTCAAAGAGAGGCTAGGTGTCATAAGCTTCAACATAAGAGGTATTGCACCACACGATCTTGCAGCATTACTTGATTCAGAAGGAATAGCGGTACGAAGTGGGCATCACTGTGCATTGCCCTTAGTGAGAAGACTTGGTGCTCCTACGGGAACTGTTAGAGCTAGCTTCTACCTATATAACACAAAGGATGAGATAGATGTAATGTTAGATGTACTTCAAAGAGTAGAAAAGTTGATAGCATCTTAGACCTTGTCCTGTATATAATCCTTGCCTTCCTTTAATGCGAAGTAGGCTCTGAAAATCTCCCTTGCAAGATAGGCTGCATGACTTGGCATAGAGAGAAGAGAGTCTAGAGCCATTGAGCCTAGCAATCGAACAGGATCTCTATCCCTATACACCTGAACAATGGTCCCTTCCCAGTCTCTATGTTCAACGACTATTTCATCATTCTCAACCTTTATGATAAAGTTTCCCCGAGGATCTGTAACGAAAGCCTTAGAAACTTCTTTAAAATGTTTCTCTAAAACTTTCTCGGCGTTTTTCCAGTCATGCTCATAGATATGGGCAGAGCTACTAATGATGGTTACATAGCCAATTTTAATTTCTTTGCCCGTCCTTTTTGAAATGTGCTCAGCGATTTTTGAAGCCAAGACTATTTGACCATAGGCATTTATGGGCCATGCAGAGTAGATATCATGACTCCTAAAGTAAGCTGTATGGTTATAGTATTCGCCGGAAAGGTCTCCTTGGATTAGCAATAGACATGGCGGTGAATCTGAGAGTCTGTCGTTTTTGTGGCTCCATGTCACCATAATTGCTCTACGGGTATAGTTTTTCTCGATAAGCTTATCGACAAAGTATTCAAACTGGTTTTTTCCCTCCGGGTGTTCGAAGAGTCTCTGCCCATAAGTGTAGCTAACCTTACTACTTTCACTTGGATTAAGCAGGGATTCCGCATGAAACTTGAAATCGTCTTGAGAGAAATATTCAAAGAATTCTTTTTCCAGCTGGACTTTCTTGGAAAAAACGCCTATCACAGCCATAACATTTAGCATCTGCTTTTGTTTTTCGCCATATTCAGTATCTTTCACATAACCATACATGAGGATTGTTCTGAGAAGCTTAATCCATGTCCTGAAAAGGCTGTACTCGAACAAAAAATGACCAGATAATTGGTGTCTCCACGACGATACTCCTATGGGTTCAATTATTTCTAACCCTAAACGACGTCTGTGAGCGTTACTAGCAGGGTTATAATGCGATTTAACAGCATCGAAGAGCTTCTTCCAGTCACCCTTTTTAAACGCAGCACGTAGGTCCACGACCTTTACCTTGTCTAATATTTCCTTTATCTCACTAATGTTCCACAACAGCTTTAGTCCAGGAACAATCTTCTTATTAACAAAAAGTTCTACCAGCGCTTCTCCGCTTTTCGACAAATCCGCCCCAAAAACTATCAAAGTGTCGATAACAGGGTTCTGATCGAGCGTATGTATAACAAAATTTATACCATACATGCTATAAAGTGTGCCCACTATGTTGACTTTATCTATAAGATTGCCTAGCCTTTCAGCGACAATTTCCTTTTTTGTCCACAGGGTAGCTATTGCGATGTTGGAACGGGGATTCACAATAACTATGTCCTTTTTCATCAATTTCGAGGTATTTATCCAGGTATGCGAATATATTTTAAACTTTTAGCTTTAACATTAGGGTAAAGTTTCTTCGGGACCCACAGTAAATGTGGGTTCAGGACTTACATAGTTCCTGATTATTATGTCGTCTATATACCACCCTTCATAGTTATTATATAATCCGTCAACAGAATCGAATCTAAACTTTATCAGAATATTATTGTTAATATAGCTGGAAATATCTATGCTCTCCACGTGCCAATAGCTCAACGAGTCAGTGTTAGATCCCCTTTGCCATAACAGCTTCCAAGTGTTTCCACCATCAGTTGAAATCCACACTTGCATTCTGTCATATATTCCTCCATACCATCTTTCAACCTGCCACCAAGTCCAGAACTCTAGGATCGCTCCTTGCAGTCCATTAAGAGATACTGAAGGTGAGATAATAGCCCCCCTGGTGAGTCCGACATTATATGTTCCCAAGTTTTCATCTCCGTACCACCAAGAGTAGCTTCCACTATGACTTCTCCTAGAAGTTATGTGCCACAGCCCGTTGTATTCATCAATTACTGTCCAACCATCCTGTCCACTCTCTACGTCGTCGTAGAAGGTGAAAACATTGTGCGGGTCGCTTATGCTTGCGGCAGAAGGATTGCCGTAGTACATATATATGCTGACTTGACTGTCAGCTGGGATTGAGGGTACTTTAACCCAGATAACAGCTGTTTGGCCTACAGGGTCCCATTTTTCTATCCAATAGCTTAGAAGGGTCAGTTTATCGTCTGCAGTGAACCTAATGTCGGCGCCGTCGCTGTTTGCCTTCGAAAAGTCAAAGTTGGACGAATCAAGAATAATTTTAACCGGATAGTTAGTTAATGCCGTCCCGGAGTTTTCCTGTATGACTATTTCACGCCTATATTGCCATCCCTCCAACCAAGGCTCGAACACGGCTGTTAACGTATGGTTTTGGTTCATTATGACTGTGACAGGGTTTATTGGTGCTGAGGGGGTTCCATCGATAATCCACTTCCACAGAACATAGTTGACGTTCGGATAAGCCGTAATGTCTACGCTGGTTCCTTCAGGATACTTATAGACGCCAGGTTCAGGATCTGTTGTGCCATATAATGGGTCGTTGACGGAGATATTAAGGTAGTATAGAACCGTGTAGGGCTCGAAAACTGCTGTCAGGTTTACATATCCTGAAACGACGACGGTTACGGTGGCATTAGTGCTATATAATGTTCCGTTAAGAAGCCAGTGCGAAAAAACATATGCTGGATTGGTCTCAACTGCAGTAACTGTCACAGATGAACCTGTTATGTAAGTATAGTCTCCCGGTGATGGGTTGGTGGAGCCCGATCCGGGCGGCGAAACTTCAATATGTAAGGTGCTAGTGTTAAGATAAAATGTTTGAGGGGTTATACGTATGTTCCCAATCTTTATAACTTGTGTGGCTCCGATCAGTCTTATTTCCAGGACATCGTTCATAGAAAGTGGGAATAAGGCTGACACCTTTATATCATCTAACGGAGTGATTACAGCAGAAACATTTACTCTTTTAAGCGTAGAAGATGACCGTATCCAAATACCGTTAAGATAAAAGACACCAGGACCATTGTTTTCCACGACCATGTAAAGTCCTGAAGTGTTAAGCAAATGATAAACTATTCTCACTTGATCAAAGTCTACTTCAAAAGCCTGGCTAGATGTGAACGATAATATAAAGCTAGGAGAGCTTATAGAGATATTGGAAGGCATGCCTGGAAGCATAAAGTATTCTCCATCCAATTTAAAGGAGTTTGTTGATGGATCATATGCATAGACCTTCATTACCACGCTTGTGTTTGAAAGAAGGTATATGTTGGTTGTCAGGTTTATAATATTGTCTACGAGATTTACGTCAAATTTAAGAGCAGCCGTATAGCTTTTGCCTAATTCTTTAGCAAGCAAAACTATATTGTCTATGCTGAAGTTATGGTAATTGGTTCCCGTAAGTCCAAGCAAATAGCTTGCGTTGAAACGTATTTCAAGTTTATGACTACCAGCTGGAAGTATCTTGTTTATCGATATATTTGCGCTAGAAATGACATTATCTGAAAAGCTAATGGTTGTCTGATAAATTAGCTCGTTGTCGAGAAATACATCCAAAGTTCCTTCTCCCATATTTGGTATGGTTGTATCGAATTTCGAAGAATAGTTGAAAATGAGATAATAAACTGTCGCGTCATTTTCAAGCTGAAAAACTTGGCTTAAAGTGCTTTTAGACCATGTGGCATCGCTTGTAATTACTGTTGCGTTATAACTGGAAAATGTCCACCTTGAGGTTCCATCGCTTTCTGCAGTTGTCGTCCAATATGTGCCTCCGAGACTAAAGTCGCCGTTTTCTATAGCATTATGTGGGGACGGTCCTGTTGAATACAGTTGACAATACGTATTGTCAATGTACTCGAGGTTTGTCAAAGTACAGTTTAAACTTCCATCTTCTACAGTTAGCGTAAGATCACTTGAGATATCTCCTACAACGGGATATGTGTAGTTGATTTCTAGGCTAGGAGAACCCTCTTCTAATGTTTTCCTATATATTCTCATTGCCTCCTGGTAGACTTCCTGTTGCCCAGCGTAAAGTTGTATAACAAAAAGTGCTACAAAGGAAAAAATTATAGCCAAGAATACAGCGCCTATAACAGTAGCCTGACCCTTACGGAACATAATCTATCACCTCGAAACAATTGTACAGAGTGCAAACTTTGACCCGATACGTTCCACTAGATGTTAGTGGTGTTTCAATCTCTATTGATTCTCCGACTTTGAGAGGAATTTTACCGTTCCAAACTAGGGTATCGTTGAAATAGAGCGAAACAATGCTTGTTTCATAGTCGCCGGTATTGGTTATGTAAGCACATATCTTTCCCGCCTCATTTTTATAGAGAATTTCCACTAACACGTACTCGCCTAAACTACGCCTAACCATTGATTCCTCGATTTTTATTCTCTGCTGATAAGTCTGCATCTGAGGATAAAACCAGCTCCAAAACCCAAGCCACATTAGCGTGGCTATAACAACCAGCAACAATGCGCCGATAATCTCCGCTTGGCCCATCCTCATCAAGATTCCTAAAATATTGATTGTTCACAGAAAAATATAAGTATAATGAGAAAAAACAGCAAGCTTATAGCCTTTATAAATGGACCAGCCGAAATATTACCGATGAAAGAGTCCAGGAGAGAAGACAAAAAATATTTCAAGCTGATGAAAGAATACGTTCCTACACTCGGCTTAGGAACATGGGGTATAGGCGGAGGCTTCTGGTCTCCAGATACAAGCCGAGATAAAGAATGGATCTCAGCCCTACGTAGAGGAATAGAGCTTGGAGCAACACTAATCGATACAGCCGAAATGTACGGAGGCGGTCATTCGGAAGAAATAGTTGCTCAGGCAATAAAGGATTTTGACAGAGAAGAACTTTTTATAGTAACAAAGCTCTGGCCAAAACATGCAAGAAGGGACGACGTATTTAAGGCGGCGAGGGCTAGCGTAAAGAGACTGGGGACATACATAGACCTCTACCTCCTACATGCACCAGCAAGCGATGTACCCATATGTGAGACCATGCGCGCAATGGAGGATCTAATAGACGAGGGAGTGACAAGGTTTATAGGACTGAGCAACTTCGGAGTCGAAGCGATAGAAGAGGCTAGAAGCTGTCTGAGCAAAACAGATATCGTGGCGATACAAAACAAGTTCAGTCTGCTCGACAGGAGAGACGAAAAAACAGTGATCCCATACGCCCAGAGAGAAGGCATGATGTACATGGCATATACCCCCCTTGAGAAGGGAAGGCTTGCCAGAGACCCATTCCTAGCAGAGATAGGTAAAAAGTACAGAAAGACTGCCGCACAAGTTGCACTCAACTGGCTCATAGTCATAGAGCCTGTCGTGCCAATACCGAAAGCCGCAAGGATAGAGCATGTAGAAGAAAACGTTGGCGCAATGGGCTGGAGACTCTCAAGAGAAGACTGGGAGGCGATCTCCAAAAAATTCTCAAGGGTTATAGCTTAGAAAGCACTGTTTTTTCCTAATAATCTTCTTTATATACTTAAGTGGAACATATTCAGAGAGATAGACGATATCGCTAGCTTTATAGACGCCTATATCCTGTGAGAGCTTTCTACCATCTATGACCAGTACAACGGGATTTCTCGATATACTCGCCCTCTTCCAAGCATCTTCTATCGAGCTTGTTAAATGCACATATCTTCTCTTCATGGGTTTAAGCCCCTCCCGTAGGATAGACTTCAACTTTTCCATACCAGTCCCGTGGAAAAGATCTCCATCAACGACAACTCTCTCGTATCTAGGAGAAACACTAATTGAATGCCCGTAGCGGGCTCTGATTCTACCCTCTTTGATCTCAAACCTGCCCTTAGGGTCGAGAGAAGCGACAGCTAGAATATGTTCCATTGTAACCCAGCTGTAGTCACTCTTCCTCCATCTGTTTCTTATTGCGTCCAAAAGCTCATCCAAGCTTACAAACCCCTCGTTATCGACTCGTAGATTTACCACATAAGGGAAGTGTCTCAAGAGACCGCTCATCAGCTTGCTCAGCTTTTCCCTCCTGATACCGTCTAGGAAAACCTCGGCTTCTCTGCCGCAGTGTATTGGCGTTTCACAGAGTTTTCCGCAGACTCTGCATCTATAGATGGTTTTAACCATAACTAGCTCGAATAATGGAAGAATTGATAAAATAACTTTTATTCAGATAGAAAAGCCTAGAATATTGGGGTCGCTGGCTGCCACTAACAAAGATCAGCCCAAACCTATGCGCTAAATGTAAAGGGGTAAGAAAGCTCTGCGGTCTTCCACGATGTCCCATTATTGTAAAGCTAGAGCAACAGCTCAGAGTAGCTCAGTCGCTGAAAACGAAAAGGGAATTATACTCGCCGACACCACCCTCAGTCCTTGTCGGGGAACAAGGATATCCTAATGTCAGAGTGGGGGTGAATCTCACACCCTATGATGATAAACCTGGCTTCTATGAAAACCCCAGGGAATGGTGGGGGAAGCTTAATCTCTACGATATCATAAGGCTACGCACGTCTATCATTTTCTCGAACAAACGTCTATCAGTGAAATCTATGGACGAAAAGATAGCTGAAGCCATACTAGAAGCAGCAGCGTCAACAAAGCCGGTATACTCTGAAGTATATTTCAGGAAGCCGCCTAAACCAAGACCCATAATAGACACACAGCTAAAACCAGTTGGAATACAAGGCGAAGTAGAAAAGATCTCTATAACCGAAAACCCGAAAATTCCAAGAAGGGTAGACCAGTTGATACAGGAAAGAATACCTGCCAGAGATGCAGTAATCGAACTCTATATCAGCGGCTTAGACGTCTACTACATCCAAAGAATCTTCTCAGCAGCTGGTCTAGGTGTAAGAAAGAAATTTGTCCCAACACGCTGGACAATAACAGCGGTCGACAAAATAATATCACAGCACATATTCCGCCGAGTCAAACACTATAAGGAATACCCAACCTATGAAATCTACCATACATCCTACATAGGCAACAGGTACACAATCTTCATAATACCAGGAACATGGAGCATAGAAATGATTGAAGTATGGCTCCCACATTCTGTATGGGTTCCTGGAAGCAAGCCCTACATATATACGGTACATGAGCTAGAGGACGGAAAACCTAACGACGAAGACGGCGGATATTACGCTATAAGGCTCTCAGTACTAGAGTTCCTCGACAAGCAGAAACGTCAAGCAAAGGTAATAGTGGTTAGGGAGATAACACCCGAGTACTTCGCACCTGTAGGCTCATGGCAGATCAGAGAAAGTATAAGAAATGCATTTAAACAAAGGCCCGAAAAACCCGGAAGCCTAGAAGAAGCCCTTGCTATACTAGCTAGGAAGACAATACTTTCTCTCGAAGAGATAGTCAAGAATAGCAAGCTATTAGATATAGTGCAGAGACAGAAAATGATTACAGAGTTTTTCTAAAGGTAGAAGCTACTTCGAAAATTCCCCAGATTCATAAAGCCTTGTCAACTTAACCAGAATATCCGTACGAGTAACAATCCCTATCGGGCGATTCGAATCGTCAACAATAATTATCCTACCAACCCTGTGCGAAGCCATGGTCTTCATCAAGTCCAAAATATCAGCATCCTTGCTCGCCACAACAACATTTCGGTCAACATAGTCTGACACAGTGGCATCAACATCATTCTCGATAAACGCCCTAGCAACATGGTTGCTAGTAACAAGACCGACAAGAACACCGTTATCGTCGACTACTGGTAAGGCTCTAATATTGTTCGAAAGCAAAAGCTCAGCAACGTCTCTTAGAGTTTCTTTAGTGTTCGCCTTGACGAGGTTCGTAGACATTATCTCGGAAGCTTTAAGTCTAGGAATTGCTATAAGACTATCAACATCAACAAGAATTTGTCTCCTCTTTACATCTACTCTCGTCACAGTTCCACCCACAATTAGCCTTGTGAAAGGAGTAGGGCCAATGCAAACCCGGTCTCCTACCCTGATATCCGTGTACCCTCTCCCAGCAACTTCGAGAACAGCCTTGGTGCCAATAGGACTGGTAATGTTCATTAGCTCAAGATTTACAACTAAAACCTTACTCTCACGTCCGTTGAGAAAAAGCTTTAAAGGCTCCCATAACCTCTCGCCAAAAGTGAAATACTCAAGAACCTCCATTCCCTTAACAGTAGGAATATATCCGCCAGAAGGACCAGTCTTAGCTTCAATTAAACCTAAAGCCTTCAATGCAGGCATAGAATTCCGTATAGTACCATCACTCTTTTCAAGATATTCGGCAATCTCCATACTCGTTATAGGACGCTTTTTAGATCTATAGAGATTTACTAAAGCCTGCAATATCTCGATATGACTCTTTGTAAGATCCATAAACATAAAAAATAAAAACAAAATAATTAAGTTTAACTAACATTTCACTAAAACGCCCAGAATGGTGGACCGGGGGGGACTTGAACCCCCGACCTCCGCCACCCTGGCGGTCCATAGACCATGCCAGGGCGGCGCTCTCCCAGCCTGAGCTACCGGCCCCTGTTTTATTTTCTATGGTTTGTTCCCGAAAATATTGTTGGTGTCGTGTTTTTATTTTTTACTGCATAAGGCTGGGATGGTTTGTTACTTATAGTTTCGGATATTATTTTTGTTTGCTAGATAAAACTTCTTACATGTGATGTATTTAAAATTTGAGTGAAATAATATTAACAAGTATTATTGTAATATCACACATGCTAAACACTAAGTCCTATTCTCTAACTGCAGTCATGGCTGCATTGTTATCTGTAATCACATACATTTTGGGTCCACAATGGGCTATCCTAACACATCTGCCGGGAGGAGTTCTCATAGTGCCCTTGAGCGGCTCTTTTGTTGCATTGGTTTTAGCCTTGGGTGTTGATTTTGGTGCAACTATAGTTCTAACATTGTGGAGTCTCTTATTGATAATGACGCCTGCAATAGGTTTTGCTCCAGGTATTCACAAAGTTTTCCCTGCTTTTCTGACAGGACTGCTGGACGATATTTATTGGAGGATCTGGGTAAAGTGTAGCTGTAAAGACTCTTTCAAGGTGGGTTTTTTCGGAGTGTTTCACACTATAGTCATGTGGACAATGCTTGTTTTCTTCTTCTGGATTTTTGGGGTTCCAGCATATATGTTGGTCTTGAATCCTCTGTTTCCGATTCTAGCCTTGGGAGATGCGGTTCTTACTTTTATGTTATCAGCAACTTTGTATAAAGGGGTAAGTTCTAGGCTGGTGCTAAAATCTTTAAACAACGATTAGAGAGACAATAATGTGGATAAACTAGAAGAAGTTTCCAACTTGATTTCTAAGATTTGTGGATTCGAAAAGGAGGTTGAGGGCAACAAAGCCAGGTTTATAGATAATGCTGGAAACATTCAACTATACCTTTTCCCAAGGGCGAATATCCCACGGCTAGGGCTTTACGGGATATATGCGGCCCACTTTATTGAAGTATGGGAAGGTGAACGTTTAGAGGAAGGGAAAAAAATTGTGATAGATAAGGATGATGTTCTTTCATGTGTATATAAGGCTTTGAGGAGTTTCAATGAAAAACTCATTAGGGTGATTAAGCTTCGGGGCAAATATGGAGATCCTCATATTTCTTTATCTTTTGAAACAAACAATTTTCAGGTTATAAGAGAGTTTATGGTGTTTGGAAATATTCGCTTTTTGCCTAGGGTGAAGAGTGGAGGATATGTGTGGAGGAAGCCCAAAGTACAGGGGTGTCTTGGAGATGGATTGTATGGCTGGCTGGACGGACATATAGTAAGGTTTAAGAAAAATAGAATAGGTTTTGTGAGGGGCCTGTATGTTTTCAAGGATTGTAAACTTGTGGCTGATATAGCGTTGTATGAAGATATGAGAGAGTTTGAGGAGAAGGATGTTGAAGGTATTTTCTTGAAAAAGCTGCCTTATAGATTGGCTGCGATACTAGTTGATGAAAGCGAGGTTTGTTGTTGTGGTTACAAGGTCGCTGAGGTATTTGATGAGGAAGCTTGGGAAACCCCCCTCTGGAAGAGGGTTTATGATCGTTTTGAGCTTGTGGTTAAAGATTTGGTTTTTAGCGTTTGTTGATGATTTATAATGATAAATGTTCAAAAAATGTTTTATCTTTTGACGAGCAATTTTTCGTCGATCAACGATGGGAGTTTTGCCTGTAACTGAAAAGAAGGTTTTCTTAAACAGGCTCGAGGAGATAAGGAAGAGGGCCCTTGACGATCCTGAGGGTTTTTGGGACGAGCACGGGAGAGTTCTAGAGTGGTTTAAGCAGTGGGACAAAGTTATCGAGGATAAGGATAAGCCTTCCTATAGGTGGTTTGTTGGCGGTAAGATAAATGCTTCCTATAATGCTGTGGACAGACACGTTAAGACGTGGCGCAAAAACAAGGTAGCGATTATATGGGAGAGCGAGGATGGTGAGGTGAAGAAATACACATACCGTGACCTCTTCGTGGAGGTAAATCGTGTCGCTGCTCTTCTAAAGAACTTTGGTGTTGAGAAGGGGATGGGATAGCGCTTTATTTGCCAATGATTCCAGAGCTTCCCATATTCATGCATGCTGCGGCAAGGATAGGTGCGATACACACCGTAGTGTTTTCTGGTTTCAGTAGTGACGCCCTGGCGAAGAGAATAAATGACGCTAAATCAAAGTTGCTCGTCACCGCGGATGGTGGATTTAGGAGGGGTAGGGTCATAAGGCTGAAAGACATAGCTGATAAGGCACTCGAATCAACGTTTTCCGTAGAAAACGTGATAGTAGTCAAGCGCACCGGAATAGAGGTAAACATGGTAGAAGGCAGAGACTTCTGGTTCTACAAGCTCATCGACGGTATACCGAAAAACACGTACGTCGAGCCAGAGAAGCTCGACGCCAACCATCCATTGTTTATTCTGTACACGTCGAAGACTACGGGCACGCTAAGGGAGTTTATCATTCGACTGGAGGGGTACCTTGTGTGGGTTTATTGGACCCTAAAGTGGGCTTTTGACCCAAACGACGAGGATATATGGTGGTGTACCGCGGACATAGGCTGGATCACTGGTCACAGCTACATAGTGTACGGTCCCCTACTACACGGTCTAACGACGCTTATGTACGAGGGCGCCCCCGACTATCCTGCGCCAGACAGGTGGTGGAGTATCGTTAAGAAACATGGCGTGTCGATCTTGTACACGGCGCCGACTGCTATCAGGATGTTTATGAGATATGGCAGGAAGTGGGTGGATATGCACGACCTGAGTTCGCTCAGACTATTGGGGACTGTGGGCGAGCCTATAAACCCCGAGGCCTGGAACTGGTATTATGAGGTTGTCGGGAAGAAGAGATGCCCTATAATAGATACCTGGTGGCAGACGGAGACTGGAGGCTTCATGATAGCCCCAGCAGCTGGAATAGCCCTCCCTCCGCTTAAGCCTGGTAGTGCTACTTTACCGTTGCCTGGTGTTGATGCAGAGGTAGTCGATGAGAAAGGAAATCCAGCACCACCCAACACGAGGGGATACCTGGTTATCAAGAAGCCCTGGCCTGGTATGTTGATGGGGGTTTGGGGAGACCAGAAGAGGTATATTGACACGTACTGGAGCAGGTTCCCAGGCTGGTATTATCCAGGAGACTATGCCATGAGGGACGAGGACGGTTATTTCTGGATACTGGGAAGAGCGGATGAGATGCTTAAAGTTGCTGCACATAGGATCGGAACCATGGAGATAGAGAGTGCACTTGTGTCTCACTCTGCCGTTGCTGAAGCAGCCGTAGTGGGTAAGCCAGATCCCGTTAAGGGCGAGGTTCCACTAGCATTTGTAGTTTTAAGGGAAGGAGTTAAGGCGGACAAAAAATTGGAGGAAGAATTGATCAAGACAGTAGCTGAAAACATAGGACCCATCGCTAAGCCAGCTGGAATAATTTTCGTATCAAAGCTTCCGAAGACCAGGAGCGGGAAGATAATGAGGCGTGTCCTCAAAGCGATAGTTAAGGGCGAAGATATAGGGGGACATTAGCACTATAGAGGACAGAAGTGCAGTCGACGAGTTGCTAAAGTTGTTCAAGCGTTGACAAAAACCATTGTAAAGGAATCTTATCCCCATTAAAAACCTGGTTTTTTGTGTATAATCACGTGAGGGAAACGTTATCTATACCTTGTCCCTAAATATTTCTTGAAACTGATGCGCATAGACCTAATAGTGCTTGCCAGGATGCTAGATGCTCTCTATGAAGAGGGTAGGATGAGGAAAACCCGGCTCCAATTAGCAAGTAGACTAAACTATCCCGCATTTAAGAGATATCTGAAGTGGATGATTGAAAAAGGTCTTGTAAAAATAGTAGTGACAAAAGAGGGAGAGTTTGTTGAATTAACTAGAGAAGGGCTGGAGTCCTATGAGAAACTTGTAATGTGGGTAAAAAAATTTGTTGAAGAAAAGCTTTAAGCTTCTAGTTTGAAGAGTAGGTGTATCAATTTCTCGATGTCCCACGCTGGCGTCACAGGCTCGGCTTCTGGAGCTTCTGCTAACATCTCATAGTAGTTTTCCATGGCTGAGACAAGCTGGTCATAGATCTTATAGTATTTATCGTATACTTTTGTTATCTGGGGATCCGGCTTTATTCTGGCTCTTTCCTTGAAGAACAGCTTTGTGCCTTCAGAGAAACTTTCAATAAGCTTCGTTCCGACACCTGCAACGATAGCATCACCTGCGAGTGCTGCATCGAGAAGTTCAGGAAGTATAACCTCCTTTCCTGTAACGTTGGCCTTTATCCTGGCCCATGTTGGCGTCTTTCCCCCGCCTCCCATAACGACGATTTCATTCGAGGATATTTCCTGTTCCTGAAGGACCTCCAGTATTTTTCTAATCTCATATGCGATGCCTTCCATCAATGCCCTAAAGACGTGTGCGCGAGAGTGGTACACTGTAAGACCGAAGATAAGTCCTCGAGCCTTTGGGTTCCATCTGGGTGCTCTTGCTCCCGAGAAGAATGGAAGAACTATTAATCCATTTGATCCAGGAGGCACATATTCGGCCTCCATATCCAGGTACTCGTAGGCTCTCCTACGAGTCATGTTTGCAAGTATAGATTCTCCTTCTGCAAACTGGTCTCTAAACCATCTAAGCACGGCTCCAGCAGTAGACATTCCAGCCTCGATTGTCCACTTACCTTTCACGGCAGATGCTGTGACAACATATCTCATCTTTGGGTCAAGCTTGGGTTCATCTACATGGGTTGCTGTTGTCGAGCCTGTTCCGGTAGATTCTTCTAGACGTGTTGGTTCGAGTATTCCAGCACCTAGAACCTCGGCCTGCCTGTCTCCCATACCTGCTACAACGGGTATACCAGCAGCTATACCTAGTATGTCCGCTGCATCCGTAGTCACTTCTCCAATTACTTCGCTACTTGGGTATGCATCAGGGAGAATGTGTGAAAACTCTGATAGACCGAAGTCCTCTATTAGCTCGTGGTCCCACTGTAGCTTGTTGATATCGAAGAGCATAGTTCTTGAAGCTGCTGAATAGTCTGTCACAGCCTTGCCGGTCATCTTGTATACTAGATAGTCTTTTGGTTGGAGCCCTTTCCATGCTTTTTTGAGAAGCTCTGGGTTATGCTCTTTTAACCACATAAGCTTTGTAGCTGTGAATGTAGCGTCCACTATCAGGCCAGTTTTCTTATATATTTCTTTGATATCGAAGTTTTTCATTATCCACTCAGCTTGAGGCGTGCTTCTCCTGTCCATCCAGATTGGTATCCTTCCTAGGCTTTTTCCATCTTTATCGATGAATGCCATTGTTTCTCTCTGGCTGCTTGCACAGATACCTCCAATATCTCTTGGATCTATCTTTGCTTTTCCTATGGCCTCTCTGACAACTTTAACGGCAGCATTCCACCAGTCCTCGGGGTCCTGCTCAACCCATCCAGGCTTAGGATAATAGGTGGGATACTCCTGTGTAGCTGTGGTTATAAGCTGGCCTTTTATGTCAAAGAGTGCGGCTTTAGCAGTGGTTGTTCCAACGTCTATTGCCAGTAGGTATCTGTTTCCCATTTTTATCCAAGGTATGGGATTCAATATTTGTTTTTATGAGTTTCTGTAAGAATATAATGATTATATATGTCTTTTTAGTAATCTTTATGTTATAGAAAAAACGGTTTATAATTGTTGATGGCACCTTATAATTAAGGTGTAACAAGATGGTTAGAGTCAGACTTGAAAATCTTACAAAAATATTTGGGAAGGTTGTTGCAGTTGATAACCTAAACTTAGACATAAAGGATGGCGAGTTTGTCGCACTTCTAGGACCGAGCGGCTGTGGAAAGACGACAACGCTCCTGATGATAGCTGGAATATACAGACCCACAAAGGGATACATATACTTCGACGACCAAGTAGTAAACGATCTCGAACCAAAAGATAGAAACATAGGGATGGTATTCCAAAGCTATGCGTTATACCCGCACATGACCGTATATGATAACATAGCCTTTCCACTCAAACTAAAGAAGGCTCCCAAAGACTTCATTGACAAGAAGGTAAGAGAAGTAGCTAAAATGTTGCGAATAGAAAACCTACTTGACAGAAAACCGGCCCAGCTCAGCGGAGGACAACAGCAGAGAGTAGCCCTAGCGCGAGCTCTCGCAAAGGAGCCCCAGCTTTTCCTGATGGATGAGCCTCTAAGCAACCTCGATGCCAAGCTTAGAATCTACATGAGGGCCGAGCTCAAGAGAATGCAGAAAGAGCTAGGCATAACCACGATCTACGTCACACACGATCAGGTAGAAGCTATGACGATGGCAGATCATATAGCTGTGATGAACCAGGGTAAGCTACAGCAGTATGGAACACCCGAAGAGCTTTACAACAAGCCTGCGAATGTGTTTGTTGCAGGTTTCATTGGCGCACCACCGATGAACTTCCTAGACGTCAGCCTGGTTGAACGTGACGGAAAAATATACCTAGAAACAAGTGGTCTTAGCGTCGAACTGCCAGACTATATCGCGGAAGTATTAAAGAAAGAGAATGCTCCATCCGAGCTCATATTCGGTGTGAGGCCAGAAGATATAATTTTAGGTAGTGGCAGGTATAAAGGAGTAGTATACGTTACAGAGCCTCTTGGAAGAGACGTCTTGGTTCACGTGAAAATCAACGACGAAATATTGAGAGCATACGCACCCCCAGAGACGACATTCGAGATCGGGCAGGAAATACAGTTTGACTTCAACATGGATAGGATCCACATCTTTGACAGAAGGACAGAGAAAGCACTGGTTTAAACAATCTTTTAACTAAATCTCTTCGTTTCTTTTAGCATTCTTGCGTAGTCTTTTCTATCAATAACAACTTCTGCACCACAGTGATTGCACTTATAGACCACCTTTTTATCGTCCATTTTTACTATTTCTTTTAATGGACGCCCACAATAACAGACAAACCCCACAAGCTTCGCGGGATTACCCATAACGAGCCCATGGTCGGGAATGTCTTTCGTGACTACGCTTCCGGCAGCCACCATAGCGTATCTTCCAATTGTTACTCCACATACTATCGTTGCATTAGCCCCTATCGATGCACCTCTTTTTACAAGCGTATGTACAACTTTCCAGTCCTGGGAAAAAGCTCGAGGATACTTATCATTTGTAAAAACGGCATAAGGTCCGACAAAGACCTCGTCTTCGAGCTTCACTCCTCTATAAACAGAAACTCCGTTCTGGATCTTTACTCTATCACCAATCTCGACATCTACGTCGATGTATGCGTCTTTGCCTATATTACATGCTTTACCTATCTTCGCCCCTTTTCTCACATGAGCGAAGTGCCAGATCCTTGTTCCCTCTCCTATCTCTGCTCCCTCTTCGACCACGGCTGTGGGATGAATGAAAACCTCATCTTTCATCTTTTGACCAATAAAAAATCTTGGCGTCACTAAAAGAGTTGACGTTGTTTTATTTCGCTGAGAAGCTTTTTCCAGCTTTTCCAAGATTTACGTGCAATAGGAGGCGGTTCACCCTGCCTTCTAAGCCATTCCTTCGCAAACTGTCTTGTCCTAGGGTCTGAGGGATATCCAGAGCCAAAGTCTCCATATTCAAGCTTAAGTCTCTCGATAATTCTATCTCTCTCTGTCTTCGCGATTATAGATGCTGCGGACACTATCGGGTATTTCTTGTCGGCATCATTATCCGCAACAACCTCTACTCTATAGCTTGATAGTAAATCCCGGATTTTTTCCTGGAATCTTTCAGGCTTAGGGTCTGGAGAGTCAACGAAAACTTTTTCCAGCTTTTTCTTCTTCAAAGCCTCCTTTATTAGTTCAACCATAACGACTAGCTCTAACTGGTTGAGGTTAGTATACCTTTTCCCCCAAACAGCACTATCTATCTCTTCGGGCGAGATGATCCTTATTACTACAACATCAAGAACCTCTAAGAGCTTCTTTCTCAATTTTTCTCTACCTGTCGGAGACAGCAGGGTTGGATCTTTAACAACGAGGTCAGCCAAAACACTATATTTTTTCTCGTCAATACCTGCCAAAACCATGACCATAGGACCTATCATCGGCCCCCTTCCAGCCTCATCTATTCCTGCCACCAATTGCATAGCTTATATCTCCTTGCACACCTTATATCACGATGTATAAAAGAATATTTTTTCCGGGAAGATTTCAGCCAGTCCATAATGGACATGTAGAGGCTATCAACTGGCTTCTAGGACATGCCTTCGAAGTAGTTATTGGAGTTACAGCGGCACAATACAACTTCACAATAGATA
>CAZJJA010000009.1:0-25959 GCA_964546235.1 uncultured Thermofilaceae archaeon
AGTATTCTTATGGAGAAGACTATGGTACGAGTCAGTTCAAGTTTGGTCCCATAGCAGAGAAACCCATAGTCGTGGAGAACAGGGGTCTGTTTCTTGGGGGAGAATCTAGGGTTTTGCTGGACATTTTTGGCGTCACTAGGGATGTAATTGTGGGGCCAGACATTGTTAAGTATATGGGGAGCCTTGAGGACCTGTCTAGGTATCTAGTTTATCCTATGAGGGATGGTGTGGTTGACAAGAACGATGAGAGGGCATGGAGGGTACTATACGAGTTGACTAAATATGGTTTTATCATGACCAAACCAAGCGGCAAGGACTTCGAAGGATTCTATGTCACCGCTGCACTGTCTGCGATAGCTCCAGACTATATGTATGAGAAGATATTCGACATTCATGCCAGGATAGACAGGGAGCTGGGCGTGGTTAAGGCGGTCACGATAATACCTCAGCCCTTGGCTGTGGCCATAGCGGAAAAGGTGATAACCTGTGTAGTCGTAGAGTCCGGACACGGCAACACTCAGATAACACCTATCTCCATGTACCCTATTAGGAACGCTATCGTGGCGCTTAACAGAGGTGGAGCTGAGGCCGACGCCATTGCCGCAGAGATTCTGCGCGACCTTGGATACGAGGATAGAGCTAGGGAGGAGAAGTTTGTCCGGATGTTTAAGGAGGCTGTGGGATTGGTTCCCAGGGATTTGGACAAGGCTATAGAGAAGGCTAAGAGTGAGCCAGAGCGGTTTAAGGCGGTCTTCAAGATCCCGGGTACACGCATAGAGATAGACATGGCTGAACGGTCCTGGATGCGGTTCCTCATAGGGGAGGTTGTGTTTAACCCCGAGCACGAGATATTTGAGAGCTACTATAAGAGGGGAATGCCTCGTCCAAGAGACACCATAGTGGGTGGCGATAGGATCAGGGGCACAATGCCGATAGGCGAGGCTATAGAGTTTGCCGTGTCCAAGACTAGCATAGAGCTTCAGCCAAGCCTCTTCAAGGAGATAATACTAAGTGGAGGAAACTTTGCTTGGAGAGTACCTCCGGGGCTGGAGGACGTAGCTGTGGATAGTGCTGAGAAGGTCAAAACTCAGCTGAGGGAGGCTGGTATAGAGTCAAACGTTTATCTGGTCTCTGATCCACTGTATTCGGTATGGAAGGGAACGATAGTCTATAGCCTGGCTGTTCCTGAAGATTTTGAGTGGGACTGGAGTAGACGTGAGGGTTGGTTTAAGCGTGGAGTGCACTTTTAGTCCTTTTCGGCTAGGAATGTATATATTTATGTTTTTTTGGGAATGATAGTTTAGAGAAAGATAATGTATAGTAGAGCTAGAGTTTTGAACCTTGTCAAGGAGTATTTTGTCGAGCGAGAGATGGAAGTAGAGAGGGTTGAAGGCGATCAGGCACTGGACCTGTTAGTTAGAGATGGGAGGAATGTTATTGGTGTCAAGCTTGTTGTGGAGTCCAAATTGGGTATGAGTTTTCGCGATTTTGTAGAAGAGGTTTTGCTAAAGAGTTCGGGTCTAGCGGTGGACAAATACTATATTGTCGTTCCATCAGTCTATTTCCCGTTGTTGCCAAGACTGGAGGTTTTTAAGGCTGCAAGGGTTGGTGTGCTTGAGGTTAGGGACGAAGAGATAGTTGAAAGGATTGTGGCTCCTGCAAGAGAGGTGAAGGCTTCTGTTGTTTCCGAAGATGTTGATGAGTTGAGGGTGAGGCTGGAGGAGGTTGAGAGAAAACTAGAACTGTTGAGTCGTAAAGTCGACTCGATTGCTAGCGAGGTCAGCTCGTTAAAGAGTATAAGGAAGGAGCTGGAGTATTTGAAAAAGAGTGTTGAGGAAGCGAGACAAAGGAGAGAGCCCAGAGTTCTACAACATCACGCGGGAGTTGTGGAGGAGGACAAGGTTGAGGAGGGAGATCTGGGGGATGTGCCAAGTTTTGTGGTCGGGAATCCGTGGTTGAAGGTTTTGTCTAAAAGAAAGAGTTGATGGAGATGTCTGAGAAGAGGTATCTTGGTAGAAGTGTGGAGACTAGCATTAAAAGTGAGTTGAAGAGGGTATTAGGTGAGGATAGGGAAGCTTTGATGTTTGCCGAGAAGGTTTTAGAAGAGTATGTACACGGAGGGTCTAGGGCTGTGAAAAGGTTTTTGGAAAGACTATTGGAGGGTGAAGAAGGAGTTGGCAGTTCTACTGAGAAGGGTTGAAGTAGAGGGGTTTAGGTGTTTTCGAGATAAGAGAGTTTTCGATTTTAAGGATGGCTTAAACATAATAGTGGGGCCTGTAGGGTCTGGAAAGAGCAGTCTCTTTGAAGCAATCGAGTATGGTTTTTTTGGTACGACCTTTGGTTTGAGGAGAAGAGTCTATCGACGTGAGGATCTTGTAAATGTGGAAAGTAGTGGGTTAAGGGTGTTGGTCGAATTTGAAGTGGAGGACGAAGGTGTATATTCCGTAGAGAGGATCTTTACGCTAGATGGCGGCGAGAAGGTTCATGTTAGAACACCTTTTGGTGAGACTTTTTCTAAGAAGAGTATTGTGGATGAGATGTTGCGGGAATTGTTGGGTTTAGACGTGTTTGAGTATGAAAGGTCAGTTAGTATAAACCATGTTTTCTTGTTTTTGTTGACATATGGTTCGCCCTCAACAAGGAGCAGGGTAATTGATAGTTTGCTCGGTATTGACGCGGTCTATAAAATTATGAGGTCGTTAAATGTTGCAGAGATAAGGAGGAGAATAAAGGACATTGAAGGCGAGGCAGCCTATTTGAGGGATAGGTTGAGGGTTCTTGAAGAGCGTAGAGAAGGTATTGAGAGGCAAATTGAGGAAAAATTAAAGGAAATTGATGTGAAGAAGCGGCTGTTATCTGAAGTTAAAAAGGATTTAGAAGATGTTGATAGAAGGCTTAGCGAGTTTAAGGGCCTAGATGAGGAGTATCATAAGGTTAGAGTACTTTATGAGATATTGTCTCGGGAGGTGGCTGGTAGGGAGATAAATGTTGAGGAAATTGTTTTAGAACTGGAGAGAATTCGTGTAAGATTAGGGAGAATTTTAAATGCCCTATTGTTAGCCGACGAAGCTGAAAGATTGGAGTCTGTCGTTATACGAGAGGATACGATTAGGGACGTGGTCAAGCTGTACAGGGAGATTCTGGGGGCTGCATGGAATACCTATGAAGAGTTTTCTTCGAACATAAAGTATCTGAAAGGGGAGCTTGAGAAAAAACAGTTTTTGTTGCAGGAGCTTGAGAAAAGGATTATAGAGTTAGAGCCGGATGTCGAGGAATATAGGAGGGCTGAGGCAGAGCTTGAGAGATTTTATAAAAAGTATGGAGATGAGAGTACTCTTAGGAATGAGGTTGAGAGGCTCGGATTTGAGCTGAAAAGGCTTGAAGCGAAAAATGCTTTGATGATTTGTGTGTCGAGGATTAGGAGGTTTTTGGCCAAGGAAGTGGTCAAAAAGAAGGAGGTTGAGTGTCCTGTTTGTGGTAACAAGGTTTCGGCAGACTTTGAGAAAAAGTTTAGAGAGGATAGGAAAAAGGAGTCTATAGAAAATGTTGAGAGAGAAATCGAGGATATGAAAGAGAGGCTGGAGGAGCTGAAGAGAGTTCTGAAAGAAATTGAAGAGTTAAAGGTTTTAATGATTGAGAAAGAGGACAAGCTAGACATCTATGATGAACTCTCTAAGAGAAGAGAGGAGTTGTTGAGCGAGATACAGAGGTTAAGGTCTGAGATCAATGAAAGTGAGGCTAAAATTAGAGAGATTGGTGTTGAGCTTTCACGTGTCGAGGGGGGTATGAAACTAGTAACAGAAAACATACGTAGACTGGAGAGAATAGGCGAGTTTGAGAACATAAAGAAGAAGTATTCTGAGTTAAGCAGGAAATGGGCTGAGTATAAGCAATTGATGGAAAATAAAGCGAGGCTCGAAGATACGCTTAGAAAGATAGAGACTGAGATAAAATTATTGGAAAAGGAGCTCGCAGGGCTCTCGTCGAGAGATGTTTTGGCTGAGTACAGCGAAGTAAGTCAACGGTTAAACGAAGTTGAAGACGAGCTAAATAGACTCAAGACTCTTGAAAGCCTTGTCCTGAAAGCTCGTAACGCATATCGAGAAGTCCAGACAAGACTCAGGATGGAGAAGGTTAACGAGATATCCTCTTTCATGAGAAAGGTGTTAGCAGAGCTCTACCCATACTCAGATATCGAGGATGTCAGGCTTAGCGTTTTTGAGCGTTTTGATGAACGTAAGGGTAGGCAAAGTATGTATTTAATCGAGGCTAAGATAGGGGGAGAATGGAGCGTCTTTTCTTCTAAGCTTAGTGATGGACAGAAGTCTTTTATAATGATGGCTTTGTTTTTGGGCTTCTTTAAGAATATTAAACATAATGCAGGGTTTATATTGTTAGACGAACCACTCCCCAACATAGATGTAGTCTTCAAGGAGAGGGTGTTTAGCCGTATAAAGGACATATTAGGGGTAAGGCAGGTGTTGTTGACGACACAGTCTGAGGATATAGCCAGTAGGCTCGGTGATGTGAACATCATTTTCTTGAAGAGGTTAGAATAACGATATTTATGGCGAGACGTATCTTCTATTTAGGATGAATGGTGATTTGGTTAAAGTTAATGTTCGACTGCCTTTAAAGGACTTTGAGGAGATTAAAAGGCTCGTGGAAGAGGGGGAGTATAGTTCTGTGTCCGACTTTATTCGTGACGCTGTTGAGAAGTTAGTACTGGAAATGTTGTATGGGAGCGAGCAATATTATTAATAGTTTGAGTGGGGGTTTGAATTGGGAATTGATATGGAGAAGCCAGAAGTTATGGTTCATGGCGGAGAGGAGGTTAGAACTAAGGGATATGAACTGGTAAAAACAGGCATTAAGGGTCTTGATGAGAGGATCGAGGGGTTGCTTAAAGGGAGGACGTATCTGGTCACTGGTGAAACTGGTACAGGGAAGACGTTGTTTTGTCTAACATTCTTGATACATGGGGCTTTAAACAACGAGCCAGGCATCTATGTGTTGGTTGACGAGGAGTACGAGGATTTTGTCAAGGGAGCATATGATTTTGGCTGGGATCTAGAGTTTCTCATCGACAAGGGGTTGTTGTCCATAATGACTATTCTCCCAGACTTTATTGAGAGAGTAAAGAATAAGCCGGTCGAGACTATTGTAAGGTCGATTGTTGATAGCGTGGCAATCGAGGCGAGACGGATTGGCGCCCAAAGACTTGTTATTGACCCTGTGGCTCCGTTAGTTATCAATGAGGGAGATGTTGCCTGGATGAGGGAATATATACGAAGCCTAGTGATTAACATTGAGAAGAGAGTGGGGTCGACCAACATAATAACATCCGAGATAGCTACGGGAAGCAATGCTTTGAGCAGGTTTGGCGTGGAGGAGTTCTTGGCGGCTGGAGTGTTTGTGTTGGGGATCGAAAGAGTGGGGGACAAGTTTTACAGGACTCTGTTTGTTAGGAAGATGCGGTGGAGGCCTGTTCACCCAGAGATATATGTCTTTAATATTGTCTCGGGACAGGGTATCGTTGTAGAGAAAACCTTGAGCGAGGTGATTAAGGAGAAGTTATAGGGGTCAGTACTGGTGTCTTCTATCATTTTTCAAAAATACCAGCCTTCTTCATCCCTCTATAATATGTCTGAAAGCATGTGTATAAACTCTTAGGCGGGGACTATAATGAATAGGGCGTATGTCAAGGTTCACCGCTATGGCGGTGAAACTATAGTGGCTATATGCGATGAAGAACTGCTTGGAAAGGAGCTTGTTCACGGCGAGTTGAAAATAAGGATAGAGGAAGACTTTTTCGGTGGAGAGCTAGTTGAGATAGAGAGGATTGCGGATTATATTCGTAATGCTAGCATGGTTAACGTTTTTGGCAATAAATCCGTTAACGAGCTAGGTAAGATTTATCCGAAGCTTATTGAAGCTGCTATTGAAATAGGTGGAGTGCTTCATGTCCAGATCTTTAAATCTAAGAAATGGTAAAATAACATGTCCTTCATGCGGAAAGCCTACCAGCTTATTGTTGGATGGCGTTTGTCCTAGATGCTATGTAAAGGAGCATAGACTGATTGAGATAAGGAAGTCTAAGATAGAGATTACTGTATGCCGTAACTGTGGCGCATATGTGAACTGGAAGGGCAAGTGGGTTAGAAGGGGGGAGTTTGATGTTGAAAACGTGGTCAAGGAGTTTTTAAAGACTATTTATCGACCAGTGGGTGTAATAAAGAGGACGGAGCTTGAGAGGATTGATGAAAATAAATTTAAACTAAAGGTTTACGGCAAAGCGCATCCCATGTTAGAAGAATACTATTGGGAAGAATATCCTCTAGAGGTAGTCCTTAACCTTACGCTTTGTCCGAACTGCCTAAATTTGTTGTCTAAACACGAGGAGGCCCGTATACAAATCAGAGCTTTTAACAGAGAATTGGGTGGTGCGGAAAGAAGCGGTATTCTGAAGAGTGTTGAAGAGATACTAGTTAATATTTATGACCGTGATTCGGCAGCTCAACCTCTTAAGGTCGAGGAGAGCGAAAATGGAATAGACATCGTGTTCACTTCTAAGAGGGTGGCCCGAGATGTTGTGTCCAAGCTTTCATCCCAGTATTTCTTTGATGTCCTTGAAACGTCGAAGGATATAGGAAAGGATGATAGTGGACGGGTTAAAAGGAGGACTACCTATAGGATTCTTCTCCCACCGTTTAGGGAGCATGATATTGTAAAGTTCAGGGATAAGGTGTATTTTATAACGCGTATTTCGAAGAATAGAGTCTTTGTTTTCGACCTTGAGACGTATTCGAGATCAGCGTTGACTTTGTCAAAGAATATGTATAAGGATGCTAACGTAATAGCAAGGGCATCTGAACTTGAGGATGGTATTGTGGTTTCTATAGATGGTTCCTATGTTCAGGTTATGTCCTTAGCTAACTATGAAGTGTATGAAGTGTTTGTTAAAGCTAGTGAAAAATATTTAGAATATGGAGAAAAAATAAAAATTTTTAAAAGGGATGATAGAGTGTTTATAATACCTTATTCCTTTATCACTGAGAAGAGTATTTGAACTTCACCGCTTGGTGTTCTGACAAGGGCACTGTTGCCAGCTGGAAGTGTGGAGAGTGAGACGCTACAGTGGGCTTTTCCGCCCTGGGAAATAACTGTTGGCTGGCAACTTGCGGTATATGTAGTTGTGTCACCAGGTATTATGACCTGAATGCCTGTGAGGTTCGCTGCACTGCCACCAATGTTCGTTAGTGTAAAATAGAGTGTATATGTAGTGCCTGTGTCCACGAGGGTTGGTGTACCTACGACGTTTATGACTGGTTGGTTCACTACGCTTCTTGTTGCTCCGACGAGAAACCATACAACGAGAGCTGCTGTAGCTATAAAACCAATCGTTAACAGGGCTGCTGTTATGCTATATGCTCCTTTTCTCTTCATCGACAATAAGTTATAAAGCATTTAAAAGACTATCAACCCCAATAATCTTCTGAGGGGTGGATATCTTTGGCTGACTATTGTTCCAATAAAGTTTTTGAGGAAATCCATGTAGTTTTTGTAGAGCCCTTATATGAGCAAAATATCGGATTTATTGCTAGGTCGATGAAAAATTTTTGCTTAAAAAACCTTATTCTGGTAAATCCTCGCTGTAATATAGGTATAGAAACAATAAAATATTCCATGCATGCACGAGACATTATTGAGAACGTAAAGATAAAAAGTTCTTTGAAGGAGATCGTAGACGAATATGACTTTGTAGCATGTTCTACAGGAAAAAAGGGTTTAAGCCCAGTTAGAAGGCATGTAGATGCAGAGGACCTAGCTAAAAGGATGGTCCAGTATTCGGGAAAAAAAGCTCTGGTTATCGGTAGAGAAGACATAGGTTTAACCAATGATGAGCTAAAGCTCTGTGACATAGTTGTCACAATCGAAGCAAACCCTGAATACCCCATACTCAACGCGTCACATGCAGCAGCGATCCTTTTCTATGAGATCTTCAAAAATTCTATAAAAATCGCTGGGAGGGTTGAGCGTCCAAAAAGGAGTGAGATCATAGCCTTTCTAGACTATTTTGAAGAGCTGGGAAGAATTCTAGGATATAGCGACGAAAGGATAGAGAGGGGAAAGATTATGTTAAGACGGCTTATAGGTGAAGGATCTATGACTAAAAACGACTTAAGGCTCCTATTTGGATATATTAGAAAAAGCTATGAAATGATAACAACATGTTGTTTCGATAAATCTAACCCCAAATAGTTGAAGGAACGAAAATATAATTAAGGGGGCTGATATGAAACATTGGCGTTATAAGGTGATGTGAATGCCGCTTAGGCCTGGAAGATGTTACAGACATTTCGGTACGCCGCCATATACTAGGCTAGAGTACATTAAAAGCAAGCCTCCAGTGCTTATACCGAAGTTCGATCTCGGTAATCCTAAGGGATCTTTTTCGGTCACTGTAAGGCTTGTTGTAACTAGGGCAGGACAGATAAGGGCTAACGCGTTAGAGGCAGCAAGACAGCATGCAAACAAGTATATGAGCAGGAGTATCGGTGAACAGAACTACTTTATGAGAATAGTTACATATCCGCACCATATCCTAAGGGAAAACAAGATGATGGCAATGGCTGGTGCAGACCGTCTCCAAGATGGCATGAGGTTGTCCTTTGGAACTCCTATAGGTAGAGCGGCAAGAGTTCAAGCAGGACAGACGGTCATATATATAAAAGTAAATCCGCAACACATCGAACAAGCCAAGGAAGCTTTAAAACGGGCAGCATCGAAGATATCCCTGCCCTCTAGGATAATTGTGGAATATTCGAACGAGGCAAATTAAAACAATAAAATTTTAATTTTTAATATCTGGAGTGTAGTAGTTATTAGTTTAGAATGAATGTAGTGGGTTCAAAGGCAAGGGTGGTTTATATTGCAAGCGCTTCATAAAAGACGCATAGAAGCCTCGATAGATGTATGGAGCAAGATTCTGAAAGGAGAGCTTAAGTCTAGGGACGATGTAGTAGAGTATTTAAAAAATATTTACGATGAAGAAGGTATAGAGCCCATACGAGGCAAAACAAAAATAAATATCTACGACAAAGAATTGGCTACAGTTTTTATAGTTGGACGCTATGGTCTCGGACTCGACAACGATGAAATTCAAAAATACTTTGAAATCTTTACAATCGAGAAAAGGGCTGAAGATGTTATTGCTATAATTCTGGAAGGCGAAAATCCTCGTACAGCTATAACAGAAAAATTTGGTACGGTTGATGAAAACATAGTTTTTAGAATTTTAAGACTAGCAATGACATCTGTACTTCTAGGATTCATGAAAGAAGACGATTTCATCAACCTCCTTTTCAAGTTTGAAGAAGAATTTAGCGAATTTTTCAAGAAAATACAAGGATTTAAACGATTCTATATAGCTTTTAGACTTGCCGAAGAAATAGCCTCTGGTAAAGTTCGTAATAGGATAGAGAAGGAAGCATTGAAACATGCTCTATGTCTGAGATTGAAGGCCGAAAAAGTCGCACCTCCAGACTGGCTTATTAGAGAAATAGCTACAAAGGTCATAGGAGCACCAGAGTTCCGGGTAAATGATGCACTGAGAACTAAAAGTGTTGAAGCTAGAATATCGTGAAGTGCGACAAGGTTTAAAAATATGATATTGTCTGTAGAATTAGGTTGGTTTTATGCCGAAGAAAAGAAAGAGTAGAGGAAGACATAAAGGCGGTAAAGGTAAGGAAGATCTGGTACAGTGCGACGACTGTGGAGCCCTTATACCTAGGTCAAAGGCAGTTAAGATAACAAGACCTGTGATACCCATCGATTACCAGCTTGCAAGAGAGCTTAGAGCAAAAGGTGCTGTAATCCCGCAATATTATGTAACAAAGTATCTGTGTGTTAGATGTGCAATACACCGTGGCATCATAAAGATTAGATCTGAGGATGAACGCAAGTCTAGACCTATTCAGTTCAGGTTTTAAAAGAATTTTTATTCTTTATTCTAATACGGGAGTTACTGCTCCTACATTTTCTCCAAGATCACTGGCCACTCTAGGAGGGCGCATGGATGTTGTTTCAAGAGCTGCTATAGGAGCGTTCCTTGACTTAAAGAACAGGATAAGAGAAGACGTGGTCTTTATAGCTGTCTTGATGGGTCCCCCAGATCCTCCAAGAATAATATATATTGATCCGTCAGACATGTCAAAGGTAAAGAATCTTTCAGAAGAAGAAATGGGCAACATTATATTGGAGCAACTTAGAAAGACGCCAACCGTTGAGGAGAAGCAAGATATCATAGACTTAGTTGATATGCTTTACAAAAACGGATTCAAAGTTTACTTGCTGATAGAAGATGGAACCGATATAGAACACTACATCAAAAGTGGACATTTATCTCAGAAAAAGCTGGCATTTATAATTGGTGACCATATAGGATTTCCAAACGATCTGGTCAAACAATTGACAAGGAAATCTTATCCCGTGAGTTTGGGGAAAAAATCATATCTTGCAAGCCATTGTGTGATTTTTTTAAACGAAATATTAGATAACGTAAGTCTCTCAAGATAGTCATTCTGGGTTTATGTAATTTTTTGGGCCTGTGCAAAGAGTGAAGTTGGAGCGGGCTTTCTCATACGATACTCTTCTAAAGAAAACGGGTCTACAAGTCGTGAAGGAACGTATTTAAGCACGGGTCTAACTAGGTCTGAGACATCATGAGAAAAACATTTTGGACAAACAGTTTCATAGTGATAAATATATGACCCGCAGTGAAGGCACATTTTTAGTCCAATTACTGTTACTGTAAAGACGTTGGAGCCGCTTTTGATAGCATATCTGAAAATATCCTCGAGCAAAAATGCAGAAAGCCTCGTTCTCACCCTAAATTCAACTATACTTATAGCCTTGTTTCCCATATCAGCCTGAAAACTGGTTTCAAGATGGTGTTGATATTTTAGTGACGCTCGGTTGTTGAAAGAAAAAGGTGAAAAATTATTAACATGTAGATAAAGCGCCGTTTGTTTGAGTAGTGTGTCTTCTCCTAAGAGCTTGTTGAGATGATGATAGGGGTTTATATAAGTAAAGTATAGGTTTTCTTCTTCTCCAATATATTTGCTAGCCTCGTTGAAAAACGACTTACATTTGTCTCTTAAAACGACGATTTGTTGTTTTGGGTCACGTATCAATTCACGATATGAGGAAATTGAATTCAATAAGGCGGCTTCAAATCCAGCATAAGAAACCTGAAAACTTTCATAAACATCGGTTAAGTGTAGCGCTCTTAAAGTCTCTTTAGCTTTTTTTAAAAGGTCTGTTTCTACGATATCTAAAGAATGTTCTAGTGCAAGCTTCATAAAGTCTAATGGGTCAATATCTATTCTTCTAGGATTGTTTTGAAATATTATCGGCAAAATATAAATTAGAGAACCAAAGCTGAGAGTATCTCTTTGAAAGTCTGGTATAACTATGTGTTTTTCAGTAATTGTGCTCTTGGACCTTGTGAATAATATGTTGTATCCTCTGTTCAATAATGTAGATAAAAGTTTAATTATTTCCTTATTTTTTAATATATTTTCATCTATTTTTAAAACAAATAATGTATTATTTAACACAATATTTGAGTCAATTATTTGTTTAAAAAATTTCTCTATCAATTGATTTTCAAGATCTAACACAAATGTTAATGGTTTAAGGTTTTCAGCTATGTGAATTTTTTCGATAAAATTATCGGTTATTTCTTTCATTTCTTTCAGAACAAAACTCAGTTCGCCTACATTACGGGTTTTTTTCAATATTTCGTTGAAATTCATTATATTAAAGTTATATAGATGTAGTGAATATATTCCAGAATTCGGATTTAGAGAGTATGTGATAAAGTTGTTAGCTACGAATTTTAGTATTTCTCTTCTTTTATACAAGAAATATTGCAATAGGCGGTCATCTCGGTATATAGGATATACTAAGTTTTTATAAAAAGAATCATAGTTTATTAATTCGATATTATAGTTTATTTTTTCTTTTAAAATATTATATTTTTCCAGTATAAATAGTATTATCAATAAAATTTGATTTTCATCTAGATAATCTTCATCGCTTGCACGATATATAGATTCTATTATCTCGGAATATATGTTTCTTTTTAAATGTTTTTTAACATTAGATGAAATTAAATATGAAAAAATATTTTTAAGATAGGTATCTAAATGAATGCCATACATATTTTTTGTTAAAATGGTTTTTTCTTTTTCGGAAAAAATAAATTGTTCAATATAATTTATTAAATTATAATAAGAAATGCCCTTAGCTGTTAAATAATAATAACCATCCGTATCCTGATCTATTATTCCTTCTTCCCGTAGACGTTTCAGATGAAACGAAAGTTTTTCAGAGGTTGTGTTAAGCCTTGTTAATATTTCCTTAAAGAACAACTTGTTTTCTCTACCCAAGAGATGGATTATTTCAACGCGTATTTTATGAGAAAGAGTTTTGAATATGGCGGTTCTTTCATCCTTCATAGTTAAGCGTTTAATATATAGGATATCTAGTTGTAATGAATAACAGTGATTACTGAAAGTTTTATCTAATATATCAACTCACAGTTGTATGACAGAAGTATTTCTTTCTACTAACTAAACATTTTTACCTGTTATCCTCAAGACTCAAAAGATGAGATTATAAAAAACATGACCACGAGGGCAGTCTATAGAAATTATGAAGAGTTCAGGCTTCTCGTTGTTCGAACACTTGCAAAAATGATAGAGAGAACAAAAGGTAATATGCTTACATTTAATTCCAAAAAAATAGCCATTTTGGCTGGAATAGACACACATCCAGTCATTTTAACATTAATCAAAGATGTTCTTGAAGGACTGAGAAAAAAAGGCTACATAAAGACGATGGGAAGGTCCAAGCACGGAACAAAATATATGATTAACAGCAAAAGTCCATTGTGGATCTTGGCCAAGCATGGAGAAGAGATTACGAGTGAAGCTTTAATGAATATCGAAGTAGTTGTGGCTAAAATAAATAAGAGAAGAACAATTTAACAACCAAAAGCTGTTGTGTCATTAAATAGGGATAACATTACGTAAAACCCAAAAATCCTTAATTTAAAGAGTGTTATTTAATCGGTTATGGAAAGAATTGTATCTACTATTTTACGTTTTGTCCAGTTGGAAGAATTGGAAACTCCTGATATTGGGAGAATTTTTCTCGTTGAGAAGCCGGTCCTAGATAAAAACTGGGTTTATGTCTATGAAGGGGTCTATGTTAATCTTGAGTCTGAAAGCATTGCAATAGTTAAAAGCACATATGACAATGATATATTTCGAATACTTGTAGGGGTTTTTGTTTTGTCATTATACAAGACTTATGGAACATTATTGATAGATACTGCTGTCAAGTTGGCTAGAAAATATTTCTTTAAAACAATAGTTTCTGTGAAATAACAGTGGTGTAGAGCGTTGATTTATAGTCATCCCGTAGTACTCTTGACTACTGTTCCCGGACTTGAACAGTTCGTGTTAGAAGAGACTTTGTCTATAGGGAAGGACTGTTTTGGTGGAGGAGTTATAAAGAGGAATAGGGGTAGACTTTATATTCTGTTGAAGGATGATTCGTGTATTTCGGATTTAGTTTATCTTGCTAGAACAGTAGAGCATGTGCGAATCCTTCTGTGCGAGTTTGAATCGGTAGAAGAGTTAGATGAATGTTTGATGCGTGCGATAAGCGGTTTTTCTTCTAAGTATATGACGTTTTCCGTTTCTGCAGAAAGAATTACCAAGGAAATAGACTATACTTCACTGGACATAGCATCTATTGTTGGAAAAAGAGTAGAGAAGATTTTGGGTCTAAAAGTTTCACTGGATTTTCCAGATCTACCACTATTTGTAGAGTATGAAGCTGGTACCTATAGATTGGGTCTAGAATTGACCAAATATATGTCGCTAAGAGATAGACCTTATAGGTTTTTTATCCATAAATCAGCTTTAAACCCGATTATAGCGAACGTAATGTGTAGACTGGCGCACGGCTCGACGCTAATCTATGACCCATTTTGTGGTAGCGGAACAATACCGATTGAATGTTGTCTATCAGAAAAGAATATAGAGGTTCTTTGTAGTGACGTGGACTATTATAATGTACGTGGAGCTAGAGACAATGTTGCTACATTTGATTTGCCAATCAACCTTTTTGTTGCGGACATATTACATCTGCCTTTAAGGGAAAACGCGGCGTTCGACTCTATTATTACTAATCCACCATTTGGGCTTAGAGAAAAGGCTTTGGGAGGACTAAGAAACGTTTATCGGATGCTTTTTGCCTTAGCTAGCAAAATGTTAAGGAAAGGTGGGAGATTAATACTGCTTTCAAATAGAAAAAGAATGATTATTGAACTTGCCTCGAACTACGGATTCACAGTAAGACGTCGTATTGGAATCAATGAGGGAGGAGTTTTTTCGACAATTTTTGTTTTAGAAAAGGAAGGTTAGAAGGACTGTTGTATCGGAAAATATAGGATTGCTGCTATTTTTCCCAGTTTTTCTAGTTTTTCTCCTGCCTCGCTTTCTGATGAAACAATTACTATTTTCCCGGACGATTTGTATATTTCATCGAGGATCTTTAGTACTTTGTCCCTTAGTTCGTCGTCGAACAGAAGGTCTTCTAATAAGATTATTTTTTCAACAGCGCCCCATTTAGCCGCATTCTCGATGTTCTCAATGCCAAGAACAACCTTATTGTCTTCACGGGAGAGTCTCTTAATTATTTCCTCTACTTCCTGGTTTTCATAAAATCCACGTATTTCAACGAATAGCTGTCTAAGGTCGTGGCGTTTAGTAATCTCGTATATTCCTGAAAGACCGCCCTCGAACACCTTGATGATTCTAGCCTTCACGCCTAGATCGGCTATTATCTCTTCCACGATTTTTAGCAGTTTTTCGGTTGTGACAACGATTATTTCATCATATCTTTCAGAGCCTTGTTTTATCACCCTCTCTATAATCTTTTTCAGAACAGGCTGAAAAGCCTCTCTAAGACTCTTCGTTGCCCGAGATTTTTTGGGTGAGTATCCGAACACAGATTTTACATTGATACCTATAGGAGAGAGCACGCCTACTGCTATTTCTTCTTCGCCTATTGATAAGATAAGGACTCTTCGTGTATGCGTCTCTGCTCTTTTTATGAGTTCTTTAATGAACTTGGAAATCCTTTGTGACTTCTTGTATATTTTTACGCTCTCCCCTATTCCAAGCGAAAAGGTATGATAAGATCCTTTGATGTGAAGATCTTCTGGAGCTTCAACAACTTTACCTGTTACTCTTATCTTTTGGGAAAACTTATGGTAAGATATTTTTTCCACCATTATTCCAATATAAACTTTTACTCTCTCTCCCCTCTCGCTCCCGGTGGTTCTTTCAATCCTTAGTTGCCGAAGGGTCCATGCGTATATGATATCGCCCTTTTCAATGAATAGTGCAAAATAGTAGAGGTCTTCTGGAACTTCAAGTAGTACTTCGATTAACCCCCTTCTTTCATCAATCTCTAAGATACGCATTTAGACTCCCTCGTAAACTCCCAGCACGTCCTCTATACTTGAAATAATTCTTGCAACAACGTTCCATGCATCTAGACTTATTTTCCCTAAAGAAACGACCTCGTCAGCGACATTTACAACTTCAGGGCTAAACTCACCGCTCTGAAAAGCACCAATAATAACGGCAGGTTTCTCAAAGGCTACTATTTTTTCCGCTAGAACGCTCGGAGTATTTTTCTCACCTTTCTCGCTCAACAAGAAGACATGATCAACACCCTTCTCTTCCAGTGCTGACTTCAAATTATGAGAAGTCACCCACATAAGCGGTTCAGATGCATGAGGAGGAACCTTACCTAAAATAAGAAGCTGTTCCATCAAGCCAATAAACCTGTTAAAATTTCGCGGAACACGTTCTGAGGGGTCGAGAAAAACGACCTTACCTTCATATGTGTGTATAACAGTATCCATCAACCCCATCCTATTTAACAAGGAGCCTAAAGCTACGAGTAAACACACATGAAGAATGTCTGGGCGACCCCTTTTGCGCCAATCCTTAAGTTTACGCATAGCGCTATAGTGAAGAGAAATGTCCAGGATCATTTCTCCAGGCTTCTTCCCCCTTCTCGAAGCAACCTTTTTCACAGAATCTATGCTCCAGAGAGACTTTGGAACAAGCTCTAGACCGCTATCAGCTAAGGTTAATACGAGCATCCTCATATATTCTCAAGTGAAACCTAGAAAGGGCGAGATAAAAGACTTAGCTTATCAGAGGATTCTAAGACTTTTATCATTTGCAGAAAAAATATACAGACAGGAGCCAGAACTTGCAGACCGCTACGGTCAACTAGCACTAGAGCTCTCCAAGAGAGCACGGCTTCACTATCCCGACGTCCTAAAGGCAAAAGTATGTAGGAAATGTGGTGCTTTCATGGTTCTAGGAGAAACACAACGTGTCCGAATAAAGAAAAAAGGAAAAACAAAACTTATCGTAGTAACGTGCCTAAAATGCGGATACACAAGAAGATACCCCCTCAAAGGTAAACATCCAGGAAAACCCTGGAAAGCTATTTATCTAACCCATGAAAATATTGAAAACGCAGAGTAGCCGGGGTGGCCGAGTCTGGTCCAAGAGCCCGCGAGGCTCGGCCAAAGGCGACGGATTGCTAATCCGTTGCCCTTACGGGCGCCCGGGTTCAAATCCCGGCCCCGGCGCCATTCTGTTCCCTTGTTTCTTGCGTCAAGAATCATGTTAACTACTTCCTTAGCAATCTCTTTCTTCATCCAGTCAATGTCTCTCTGTGTGAGCATGTAGTTAACTCCCTGCATGTATAACTGGTATTTTCTAGCAATTTTTTCTAAGGGTCCTATGTACTTGGTAACCACTATGTTTCCTTCCCTGTATTGCTCGTAAACATAGAGCCTGTTCCTTATGCGTTTAATGACAAAGGTCATTCTGGCTGTAGTTAACTATAGCCAGGAGATTTAACGTAACTAGCCCAATTCAGAAGAGGAAAGCTGAGCGTAGTTAACGTGCCTAAAGCCCCTTTTCCACAGTTTAGGCAACGGGTCTGGGTTTCGTTGACATGCCGCAAAGATGCCGTTGCGAAGAATTTTCTGGGCCTTGTGGACGGAACGAATTGACCCCGTGATATATAATTATATCAAAAATTCCCGAAAGGAATGGATTTTTTTGGTCAAAATTTTTCCTAGATGTAAGTTTGGTAGCTGGAGTTGGAGAGTTTATGGGATTCTATATTTTTGTTATGTTATAATACATGTGTGTGCTTTGTGTTTCATGAAAATGTTGTAGTTATGTTACAAAGATGGTTAAACTAGGTGTTAGGGATTGTAGTATTAGATCAATACTTTTACCTAGGAATTAGGTCTTCCTATAACGGTGTTTATAATGGAGAAAATTTAACAAAATAAAGCTAATAATAATAAAAAGTTTTTATATTAGTTATAAAATAGGATTTTATGAAGGATATTTGAGTTGATTTAGTATGGAATATCTAATAGATGTAGTAAATTTAACCAAATATTATTTTTATTAGGAAAAAATTGGGTAAGAAAAGGCTAAAAATTTTTGGGAAAACTTCTACTGAGGTAAGAAAAATTGCTGTGGTGGATAATGTTACTTTTCATGTGAGGAAGGGGGAGGCGGCTGTAATAATTGGGCCAAATGGTGCGGGAAAAACTACGTTGCTTAAGATACTCTGTAAGTTATCGCTTCCTGACGAGGGTGAGGCGAGGATATGCGGCTATGATGTTACCCGGTTAAAGCACTATCAGATTGCGAGACTTGCTACCTATATAAGCCGTGACGCGCTTCTCGGAAAGCTAAAGTCCAGATATACTTTGAGGAAGACTTTAGAACACTTGGGTATTCATTATTATGCGCCGCATCTAGATCTGAATGTTGTAAGGGAAAGGATAGATGCTCTGCTCGAGTATTTTGATTTGAGCGATTTCGCGGACGACTGGGTGTCAAAGCTCTCAAGCGGCATGAAAATGAGGGCGATCCTGATTTTAAGCCTGTTGACCGATTCTCCTGTTTATCTGATGGATGAGCCGACTGTAAACATTGACCCTTTGGCTTCTAGAAGGCTTTGGAGGTATATTAGGAGGTGGTGTAAGGGTGAAGGCAAGACGGTTTTGGTTGTTACCCAGAGGGTCAGAGAGGCGGAGCTTGTTGCTGATAGGGTGTTTTTCATGAATAAGGGAAGGCTTGTTGAGCTTGGCGACGTGTATAGTCTCAAGAAGCTTGCCGATTTTAATGTTATAGACATGGTGCTGGATAGCAAGTTGGATGGATTGTTAAAGGATATTGGGGAGTTGCCTGGTGTCTTGGGGGTCGAGTATTTGGGTTTTGACGGACGTAGGAGTGGGCATAGGTTTAGAGTGAAGGTTTCTGCGAAAAATCCTCCTGTGCATGATGTCATATGGGCTGCACTGAGTGGTGGAGCTAAAATTCTTTACTTTAGCCTTGAAGAGCCAACTTTGGAGGATATTTATATGAAAATGGTGGGGGTGGATGAGTGAGCGTTGCTACGAGGAATTAGTTAGAAAAAGGATTCCGCTGCGAAACTTGCTTATAATAACTTACGATGTGACCAAGGGGATGTTTTCTTATGTTATACAGTATAGGACTGCTTTCATACTTGATGTTGTTAATGTGGTGATAGCAGTTTTAGTTTACATTTTCTTGGGAAAGTCGATTCTGTACCAGGAAGGATTGTCGGTTTATGGTGATGTTTCTCCGCTCGCCTTTATAATTTCTGGCTTGGCTTTGGATATTATTGCAAGACAGGTGTATTCTATCAGCGCGTATGTTAAGGTGGATGATTTTGAGTTTGTTTTGCACAGTCCGATGCCTCTGTTTCACCAGGCTTTATTGAACAATTTCTATAAGGTTGTGGCGGATCTGGGCAAGTTTTCCATATATCTGGCTGTGGCTTATGTCTTTGGGGTGCGCTTTAAGGTAAACGTTGTGGCTGCACTGGCTATGGCTGTTGTTCTTATAATGTTCTATATCGGGGTTGGGCTTGTCGCGTCGGGTGTGAATTTGATTATAAAGAAGGGTGATCCTGTGAACTGGTTCCTTTACACTATTACTGATCTTTTGTCTGGAAAGCTTTTTCCTGTAGGGATCTTGCCGCCAGTTTTTCAAGGCTTGTCGTGGGTTTTGCCAACTACGTGGTTTTATCTTATCTGGAGGCTTTCTACGCTTAACAATATGGGATTGTTTGATATAACGCCCAGCGGTCAGCCCGTCTGGCTGATCATATTATGTCTGGGGGTGTTTTCGCTGGTATTGATTGCTATAGGCAAGAAAACATTAGATTACGGCATTGAGAAGTGTCTTAGAGAGGGTGTTTTGCCCTGACCCTCATATCGTGTGCAAATATTGGACTAGTTTCTCCGTTATGGAGATCTAAAGCAGGGGGTTGAGTACAGGTATTTTGCCGAAGAATCCTAGTGTGATTTCTGTCCCGTCTTCCGCGCTTGGCAATATTATTCGGAGTCCGAGTGGCTTGTTTTTTTGGATTGAGATTTGGTCTAGGTCGAGTAGTATGTTTTTGACTACTTCTGGCTCTGTTGTGTCGGGTATGGGTACCATGTCTAGTCCTGCTACACAGAATGCTGTATAAGATAGCAGGTGGCTGAATCTTAGTTGTAGGTTTAATGCTAGTTCTTTGAGGCGGTTGTCTTCGCCGAGGGGTAGCATTATCTCATTATATCCTAGCCCCTTATTTTTGGCGAGATCTTGTATCATCCTATTAATCTGGATGATTGAGGAGATTGTTCCTGGCAGGGTAAACATTTTTCCACTTTTCTTCTCGATTACTTCTGCAACACTGTTTTCCATCCATGGAGAGAGGGAGTAATCAATACCTAAGAATTTGGGAAAGGTTTTTTCTGCGTTTTTAACAATTTCTGCAAGTTTTTTCTCTACCTTGCCGGGTTTATCTATATTGTTTTTCAAAAGTTCTGTATAAAGTAGGCTTATTGTAACTCCTTCCTCATAGCTTGTTGTTATTGGAAAATATGGTGTTTGTAAAATTTTCCTAAATGCTATTGCATATCTTGCACCGTAAAGCCAAGAAGCCTCAGAGATATCATATAGTGTTTTCACTAGTATCTCAAGTTTTTCTCTAGAAAATAGCGTCGACGTGAAAAAGCGAGGATAAGTTTCAAAAAGTTCGATGAGATTGTTGGGTTTAGAGGGTGGTAGATGCGGGACAGCTATATAGTTTATTTCGTATTCTTCTGCCAGTTCATGATAAATTTTGAGGATCTTTTCTAGACTTTGAGGGTTGACTGCAGGCAGAACTATTCGAGTAGATCTTATAGGAGTCGATGTTATTTCTTCAAATTTTTCTTTTAGTTCAATAAACCTAGTTATCTTTTCCTGAATCTTTTCCTTTGACTCAAAGGTATCTTTGAAGTGATATACTAGGGCTCTAATCTCAACTTCTTCCCGATCATTATTTTTTTGTGTCATCCAAATGTTTAGTAAAAAGCTAATGTCTATAATTTTAGCTACAACGCAGAGATAAAAAAAAGCCGCTAACTCGGGCCTATTGTAGAATATTTTCTTCCCTAAGATGCTCTATGAGCGAATCAACGTCCTTGAAAATCTTGGTGGTATAATATTCGAAGAACGGACTTACGCTTTCGTGCGGAAATATTGCATATACTTGCTTGTTATGTGTAAAGCCAAAGTTTATTTCGCTTAGAACTCCTGGTGATAAGATCTTTGTAGGATAGTATACTATTATCATATCGCTTTGGATAATTAGCTGATAGTCTCTTGCCACAACCTGGTCTTTTATGTCTTCTAAAGCATTGTAAACCTCTTCTACACTTATCACAGTCTCGACACCGCCAACCTCTATCTTTATGTGGTTTTGTCCTTTCGACTTTGCGGAATATGCAAGGTCGACGATTTCAAAGTCCTCAACCGCTATTGGATCAAAGATTACTATTCCTGCTTCTTTTAGCCTTTTCTTTGTTTCTTCTTTTTCCTCGAAGAATTTCGGTGAGCCTTTTATGTGGGTTATAGGATAGCTCAAGTAAGCCTTGGGTGCTGGTTTTTTATTTGTATTTTTTGCCATTTCTACATCGAATAGTATCTTTTCTAACATTCTGGGGTCTTCTCGCCTTGAGAAGAGATAGAATGGCTTTTTTCTATATTCTGCAAGCATTCTTGTAATAAAGAGTTCTTCATCTCTCCATACAAGAAGGTCTTTTAGTGTGAGCCTATTTTTCCACGCTGGGTTATTTTGAAGCTTTGCATAGATATAGTGGACGTTGTCTACAATGTTGATGTATATGTCTGGGTCTATCTTGTTGAGATAGTAGAAATTAAAGGCATGTGTTAGGTGTTTTTTCCACCTAAAGCATGTATGCGTGCTTATTGCTATGGCTTCAGATTTTTTTCGCATTTTTTCTATATCGCGAAGTATATCTTCGAATGTCGCAGCACGTAGATAGTCGAGGGCCAAGGGATCCATATCGAGAATTTTTCCTTCAGGAATTCGGATTCCTAGTTCTTCTGATTTTTTATACATTCTTGATCCTACATCGATTATTTTAAGTCTATGTGTGTTGTTTGCGACTTCTTTGAGTAGATCTAAACGTCCGCTACCGCTAATTCCAGTTGTAAAGGAGACTAAACCTGTCATCAATATCACTATATATTTTTAAACATGCTTCTTTTGATTATTTTGGTGTAGTTTCTTGTAATATTGAATGAAATATTAGATTAAAATGAATTTTTTTAAAATGAATATAGTTTCTTAGTATATATTACTAGTAAGGATTACTCTTTCTCCATGTATTACTTTGATAGGACGCAGGGATTAAACTCGGAGTTTGTTTTTTGCAATATACATGTGTAAATTCGGAAAATGGTGTATAGAAAATGTGGACGAGAATTATGGACGAGGAAAGAGAAATAATACTGTATGTGGATGAAAGTGAAGAATCTAAGGAAATATTGAAAAGGCTGAAAAGTGGGGCTAACTTATCTAAAATTCAGGTCGTAGATGTGGGTAAAAATGGTCTTAGGGGTTGGTTGCTCTTGGAATACGGTACAATGAAAACGCCGCTAATGGTTACCGACAGAAGTGTAATAGGCGATCCTAGGAGAATCATGGAATATTTGGAGAAGGTTCTTCATTAGAGGATGATAGTAAAAATAAGTTTATTTTCTCCTTTGATGGTGTATTTTTAAGAGATATGTTATGTTGAGTCTGAGAGAAGATAAGATAATCGATTTGATAGTGAAAATGGGTTCGCTGGAAAGAGATGATGCTTCATGGTTTAGCATTGGAAAGTCAAAGATTGTCGTAAATGTTGATGCTTTTGACTCCAAGGTTCACTGGCTCAACACATTGACGTATAAAGAGATTGGAAAAAGGTCTGTAATCGCTGCTTTCAGCGATGTTTTAGTTAAGGGTGCACGACCAGTTGGAGGCTTGGTTTCGCTGAGGGCTCCAAAGTTTTTAGATGAAAGGTCTGTAGAAGAGATATTTGAGGGGATTATAGAGGGGTTACGTATATTTAATGCTGAGTTGTTGGGAGGAGATACTGACATTGTTGCTGACAATGTTTTAAGGCTGACACTTGTTGGAATTGGTATATCTGAGGATGGGCAAATTATAAGGAGAAAAGGTGCTAGTGTTGGAGAATATCTTCTTATGACAGGAAGTGTGGGGCGATCTTCGATTCTATACGATATTCATGAGGGTAATGCGAGAATATGTAAAACTGGTAACATAGATTCTTCAACAAATGTTCCACCAGTCGATAAATGGCTATCAGTGAAAGGGGTTATTACATCGTCTATAGATAACAGTGATGGGCTTGCTTTATCGTTATATTATCTTGCCGAAAGCTCTAATGTAGGAATATTTCTTGAAAAGATTCCTATATTTTCAGGTCTACTGGAATGTCTAAGCTTTGAAGATGCACTAGAAAAGGCCTTGTATAGTAGTGGAGAAGAATACAATTTCATATTTACTGTACCGAAAGAATATGTGCATATGGTCCTTTCAACAGTAGAGAACGCCAGTGTGATCGGCAAAATCGTCGAGGATAGGGGTGTTTATTTGAGAAATTATGGTAGAATTCGTCGCGAGGGTTGGATAGGTGGCGACTAGGGTTGTTATTCTAGATGGATATACTGATGAGCCTGCAGGGTTAGGCGTACCACCTTACATTGATGTTTATCCCAGGTATATGGCGGGAGCTATATGGAGCGTCGAGAAGACTGCGTCAATTTACTATTTTACGATAGATGAAGTTAGAAAAAAACCAGACACATTCTACAAACTCGCGTCTAGGAGTAACATCTTGGTTATTATAGCTGGTGTTGTTGTTCCAGGAAGATATATTGGAGGAAAACCTATAACTTTGGAAGAAGTCCTCGGGATCAGTAGAAGGATTGATGGTCCCATAAAAATTTTGGCGGGACCAGCAGCCAGATTTGGTTTCGGTTATTCGGGGGGAAGAAGGGCTGTTTCTAAGAGATATTTGAAGGAGGCATTTGATTTACTGATATACGGGGACCCTGAGATAGTTTTGTTTGATCTGTTGCGAGAAAAAAGTGTTGAAAGAGTAAATCCATATGCGATTAGAAAGGATTATTCGCTTATTTCTAAGTTTGCCATTAGAGGGGCCCGTATCGTTTTGCAACATCCAAACATTGGATTAAATCTTATAGCAGAAATTGAGACTTATAGAGGTTGTCCAAGGTGGGTTTCGGGTGGATGTTCCTTTTGCATAGAGCCGAGGTTTGGAAGGGTCGTATTTAGAGATCCCAAAAATATAGCTGAAGAAATAGGTGTACTTTATTCACTAGGTGTAAAGAGTTTTCGCCTAGGAAGACAGGCAGATTTTCTAGCATATATGGCATTGAGAACCAATGAGGTAGAATATCCTACGCCAAACCCCTCAGCAATAGATGCTCTGATGCGTATGATAAGATCTGTGGCGCCCAGCCTGGAAACCTTACATATTGATAATGTAAATCCAATGACCATAGCTTTGCATGAAGAAGAAGCTGTGGATGCTTTGAAATCTATAATAAAATGGCATACTCCAGGTGATGTTGCAGCTTTTGGTCTAGAATCGGCAGATCCATACGTGGTTAAGGCTAATAATATCGGAAATGATCCTAAAATGGTATTAAGAGCTATAGAGATCGTTAACAAGCTGGGAAGAAGACGCGGATGGAACGGGATGCCTGAATTATTGCCAGGGATAAATTTTGTGTTAGGATTAAAAGGAGAAAGTAGACAAACCTATAGGAAAAACGTAGATTTCTTGAAAGAAATCGTAAAAAGAGGGCTTCTTGTCAGACGTGTAAATATTCGTGAAGTTCTTCCTCTCGAAGGAACACCTATGTGGAGTATAGGTGATGAAATAGTTAGAAAACATAAAAAGCTAATAGTTTCCTTCAAGCACTGGGTTAGAGAAAGGTTTGACAAATACATGATGAAAAAGGTTTTTCCCAAATATACTATTCTAAGGGGGCTTTACGTTGAAGGACAAGTTGAAAACAGCATGGTAGCAAGACAGCCTGGAAGCTATCCTGTGACGGTTTATTTAACCGAGCATGTTGTAAGGTATAGAAAAATCAATGTGGCCGTGGTCGGACACAAAGCTAGGTCATTAATAGGTGTATCGATACCGTTAAAAGTCAAAAAATCGTCATTTACATCATTCAAGCTGATTCTGGGAGAATCTCTAGCAAAGCGGGTTGTTGTGAAAAAAGACTCTGCTGAGATACCGTTCAAGTTTAGACGTTTTATTGAACTAAATGATTAAGAGTGGTATGTTTAAGGAACTGCCATTTGAAAAGTAGAGTCCTATAGAATCCATTAGGGACAAGATGTTTTTTGCAATGTTCTTGTTACAAAGAATTTCAAATCCCAATGAAAATAGTTGTTCTCCTTTTCTTAGTCTCTTGTCAACAATTTCGTACAGCATTTTGCTTTCTGCAATCAAACTGAGTTTGTCGAGCGCCGTTCCAAGGTCGTACAGTCTAAAGGCTTTTTTGCCTATTTCTTCTCTTGAAACAACTGATTCTCGTTTAACAACTATGTGTAATAGGATATTGTCGTGCGAATTTAATAGTCTATAAATGTTTTCTGAAATTTCATAAATATCCTGAGGTGATAGTAGATTGTATAATGAGTAATTTTTCTTTAAAATAAAATACGAGTCCATTTTTGTTCTAACATGACATATGTCTTTTAATTTCATTCTTAATATGAGTGTTATTATAGATAAAAACAAAAAAGAAATAATAATAGTTTTAACGTACAGGTCATTTATAATTGTTATAAATATCAGATTAATAATAAATGTTATTATAATAAATAATATAGAAATATTTAAATTTATATTCCTTATTTGAATAAAACTATGTATTTTTTCTTCAAATTGAGAATAATTAATTGGATATACATCAATTCCAATTGATTTAAATATATTTAATAAAGTAGATATAGCTGAAATTATCTTATTCAAATTTTGTCTAAAATCTGTTTCAATAATAAAATCAAACTTTATAAAATAATAATTTTTGTTTTTATTTCTTATTAAAAAAATATGAAATAAAAAGTTTTTATCAAATATAATATTGTTAAAGAAAAGTCTTATTCTACCCCAAAATTCCAGAGGATTCATATCTTCGATGGAATATTTAGTGAAATTTATCAGATATACTATTGATAATTTTTTAAACAAAAGAAAATTTTTTTGAGAAATATTTTCATATATAAATTGATATGATGGATAAGGAATTCCAAAATATAAAACATAATGTTTTTTAATAAAAAATCTAAAAATATAATAAATAAATAAAAAATATAATAAAAAAGAAAAGAAATAATGACCATAAA
>CAZJJA010000010.1:0-25384 GCA_964546235.1 uncultured Thermofilaceae archaeon
CCTAACAGCATAGTCAACAGCTCTCAAAACCTTATCATCCTTAGACCTTAGCCTAACCTTAACAATAGCTTTGCTAACTGTATCTTCATCCGACCTCTTTACAACACTACTTTCAACACCAGCCAAGATATCAAAATCTATCCTCATCTTCTTAAAAACCAAGTAAATATACGTTGCAACACATCCAGCAAGACTCATAGCAAGCAGATCCAAAGCAGTAAAAGAGCCCTCACCCGGTAAACCTACCTCAATGCTAACACTCCCCTGCTCAACAACTATCCTGTCATCAATTATTCTGACAAAACTCTTACCAACTACATCGACCACAAATACATACACACAAAGACATATAAAAAACAATATACTATCAGCGACCAGAAACCACTTCATCCCCCACCAGAGGTCATCCGGGGAGTTCAGTCATCACCAGCAAAATAATAGAAAAACAACGATTAAAAAATTTTAGAAAATGGTAGCCCGGGGGGGATTCGAACCCCCGCTCTCGGGGGCCAGAGCCCCGCGTGCTTGGCCGCTACACCACCGGGCTTTGTTGTGTGTCTTCTGGTTGTATGGTTGTCGTCCAGATAGTAGTATATATTGTTGTGGCTTTATTTTTTACTCCGGGTTTCAGCCGTTTTTGTTTGTAACTACATCCTTATGTGTTTTTGTTTTTTGTCGAATCTTTTGTTTAGCAAATATTATAAATTCGTCTAAACTACTAACAACTGTAATTTTGAAGTACTCAGATAGCTGGGAAGCATAGTTCTCATAGCGTCGATCAGCAAGTACAATGAAGGGATCGTCGTTTAAGCCCCTAGTTGTCCTTCCTATACACTGCAGTGTTGTGCTGAGCATGGAGGCAGAGACGTAATCACCTTCCACGCCAGCTCTCTGGAGAGCTTTTTTGACACGCTCGCTTGCATACGGCGGTAGGTAAGGTGCACCTAGCATGACCACTGCATCCGCTCTAATATCCACTCCCTCGGCAAAGCGTCCGCGGCTGTGTAGGAGCATTATACCGCTCCATTCTCTCGGTAGTGCCTTCATTTCTGGCTCATATAGTCCGATCTTGTGTCTGAGTTTCGATGCCACCCTTCTCGTAGCAAAGACGAGCACTCTTGGAAACCTGAACTTTAGTGCCGACAAAAGATAACCATACTCCTCTAAGTATTTCTCCAGCTGACCATACTTTGTACTGAGCCATGCCGTGACAACTGCTTCACGCTTTCTATTCCACGTAATCTTTACAACCTCGTCCACGCCTAGAAGCTCCGGATAGACAAGTGTTGCACTCACATATATTGCTGGATGCCTTGACCACGGAATGCTTAACCGTGTTCCACAAAGTCTTCCTGCTTCCCAATAAACTGCTTCGCTACTCAGAACTCTGTAGATCTTCCCAGTTACTGTGTTTCCCTGACCTTTGGCTAGCATGCGCATATACGCCCTGTAAAGTCTAAATAACAGTCTTTCTTCTACAAAAAACGCTCCCGTATCTAATGGTCTTATCGAGGCAAGCTTCCCGGCAAGATCTTCCTCGCCCAGAATTTTGAGTTCTACAGCTGCTTCCATAAGCATCGATGTGGTTACACAGGTTTCCTTGGGCACGAGGAGGTTGTGTGCCTCGTCCCACACCACAGCCCGGTAGAAACGTGGGGGTCTTCGGTAGTAGCTCTGTATAACAACATCTGCACCCTCCATTGCCTTATCTTGGAGGTAGTAGGGACACCCTTTCAAACCTAGCAAGTCTATCCATGAACTAGCGGTTACTTGTCTGGAAAAGTCTGTTTCGAGAAAATATTTGCAGCTTAGTCTATAGTTTCTGCAATATTCGTGCACATCACTACCCTTCCCCTCGGCAAGAGGACAAGTCTTCTCCCTGCCTGCAGCCGTAAAACTCCTAAGACTCAATAGAGACGCATCCTCGGAAATTCTTGTTCCCAAAGCCAAGCTTCTGACCCTCCACACTGTAGGGAGCCTATCAGCTGCCTTTAGCGCAGCCAACACAGTCAATGTCTTGCCGAAACCCGTCGGGGCAATAAAGGCAACACTCTTATTATCAATCAATCTCTCAAGAATAGCTTCTGCTGCCTCGATTTGACCTCTTCGAGGTTTTACTCCAGCTTTTGTGAAGACCTCTTTAATTCTCACAAAGTATCATTTTACTTAACTGAAAAACCTGCACACAAGTGAGGTCTAGCTCTTTCATGAAAAGATTAATTTATGGCTTGGAAAAAGGCTTAGTGGTGATTGCTTGAGGGTTTCGCGTGGACTCAAGGCTTTTTCTATGTACCAAGTAGATAAAGACAGGGATGTAGTGTTTATAGACCTGCAGGTTGTGGGTGTGGAAAATATTAGCTCGACTTCTAAGTATCGACCATATTTTGAAATTTTGGAAGATACTGTTAAAGAAAATGGTTTCGACATCAAAGGTCTGCACCACGAAGACTATGTATGTAGGCTGAAAATCGCTAATACATTTAGAGGCAGAAAAAATAGAAGCTCCCTGCTCCTGTTTAGGCTATATATTGACGAAAAAAATCGTGTAAGATATGTTGCAATGACTGCATTCCGCTCTGGAATATTTTCGACACTAGATATGTATCTACAAAACGCTGGCTGGAAGAGAATCTTTCATATAGAGATCACTCTCGAGAGAGCAAGCATGATTTAGTCTTTTGCTGCAAGAATACCGTACCCTTCTATTATTTTGACTATCGAAAAACCTGCACTTAACAGTCTCCTCATAACTCCTCGCTGAAACCTTATACCTCTATGCTTACCCGGCGACCCAGTATAATGAAAGACCTTTCCTCCCTTCCTTAACACACGAAACATTTTCTTATAGAACTCTGCACTATACAATTCGCCCGCGAACGCAAAGACGGGTGGATCATGGATAATTTTGTCGAAAGACTCCTCCTCCAACTCGTCTAAAACGTAGAACGCATCGCCGAGGATTATTTTTGCCTGGACAAGGTCTCTCGAATAAGGATTATGCTCCGCTAGCAGTAACACGTTCTCATCTTTTTCGATCGTGAGAACTCTTGCTCCTCTTTTCAAAGACTTTATAGCAGTGTATCCAAGCCCTGTACAGATGTCCAACACTCTGTCACCACGGTCGACACCTACAAGCTTTACTTTTCTCTCGGCATCACTGATTGGATCGGTACCAACTATATTATGCATATGAACACCATTTATCTCCAATGTAGGCGCCACACCTTCTCCCAAATACTTAAGCTTATAGTAGTTACCCCGATCTCGAATCTCAAGAAAATAAGACTCCCTCAATCCAACAAAAAGTAATTTATCGCTCTTTTCCAGTCGGCGCAGATGTTCCTCCCTGACTCTTACAGAAACACCGTCTAGCAAAAACTCAACACCATCATCCCAGCATATAACATCAACTGAGCCAAGCCCAAAATCTACTGAAACACTAAAGGATTCCCCAGTTTTTCTATGGGAAAAAATTTGAGAAACAGTATAAGATGAGACCACCACACCTTTAGCTGGAGAAAAATAATATATCTTATAATTCATCCAACAACTTCCTCAATTCTTCCTTTACCCAAGCCAGCTTTTCTTCAAGCTCTCTTCTACGCTTCCTCTCCTCATCCAACTCCTTCTTCAAAGCCTCAACGTCTACAGAAGGCTTAGCCTCAGCAAGTATCTTGGGCATCTCTATCTTCACACCCTCTCTCACGAACCTCTCATAGGTCTCTAACACAAGCTTGCCAGCCTCAGACTTGCCCTGAAGATGTCTCCTAATTGTAGCCTCCGTCCTACCTAAATCCTCCGCTATCTCTGATAAAGACATACCAGCCTTCTGCCTAGCGAGAGCACCAGCAGCCACTGCCAGCGAATCTATCCATGTGAGCCTCTCCGTACTTTCTTTGATCTTCTCCAACACATCCTCCCTCAGCAGCGTAGCTATCATGAGAGCCGTCTCCAGCCTATGTATGTCCTGCCTAGTTAACGGATTTAGAGGAATATCGAGTCCACTCATATCTTTCACCTCAACTCCTCCACTCTAAAACTACCTCTCGAAATTCTAAGAACCTTATTCGGATATATCACTATACCCTTGTCCGTTATGTCAAATGGATGACGCCTCATACTGTGGCTCGTCCCTCTCATTTTCCACACGATTATGCTCCGCTTTAGCTCTCCCTCAATCTCGTCTAGATCAAGCCTAATAATCCCGTCAGCAGCATGCTCGACACCAGGTCCACCAAACCCCCTCTCGCCAACACTTATCTGTGAAACAAGAATAGATGTACATCCAAGCCCCGCTAAAACCCTCTTTAAATTCATGACTACTCCCCTAGCCACCGCGGGCTTGGTTATATAAAGAGTAGTCACAGAGTCTATCACAACCCTCTTAGCATTCAGGTCACGTATTGCCTCCTTTAAGACATCCAAAAAGCTAGGAATATCGTCAATAGACCTTACAACATACCTCTCCCTCTTGGCAGCCTCCCCAATCCCTCCTGTAAATGCGTCAACAATTGCGAAAAGACCCTTCTCCTCGTAAGGTCTAGGATCCCACCCAAACTGTGACATATTAATCCTAACCTGAACCGGATGCTCCTCTAAAGCTACGAGAATGCCGGGCTCACCTTTAGTCAGCCCATGGTAGAGAAACTGTTGCCCAAAGATGGACTTACCAGTACCAGGACCGCCAGACAACAACACTACATTCCTCACTGGAATCCCGCCGTGAAGCAGCTCATCGAGACCAGGAATACCGGACTCAACTCGCCTAACAGGCAAAACTATCACCATTTAATATATAAATACTTTCAACATATTAAACCTTTAGACCGTTCACACAAATACAAAAATCAAACAGAATACCAACTTGACAAAGCCAAGAAAAAACTTATAGACACACAAAACACAAACTATATGCAAAAACAAGCGGGGGTGCCCGAGCTAGGACAAAGGGGGCGGACTGAGGCTCCGCTGGCGTTGGCCTGCCCGGGTTCGAATCCCGGCCCCCGCACCACTTCTGAATCACTACTTCTCGTAAAGCCTAGAACATTTCTCTTCTTGACTCACATCAGGCTGAATAGTTCCAGTTATATAATTCAGTATATATAACTGGCTATACAAACCAGCGAAATGTAATTCCTAGCCGCTAGAAACTAAAGCAAGCTAGATCCGTTGCCCGTGCAATAAACACAATCTTCTATTTAACTTAGATACTTCGCCTTCACCACTTCAAATTTTAAGAAAAATTATTTAAAAAGTAAAAAGTTTTCAAAAAATTAACATCCACAGCCGATTGCTGCCCAAGCCGAGTGTGACCCGTCACAGTCTCTTAGCCCATATATATCAAACACAAACTGGCTTCTTTGCACCCATTGCGTTGAAGTAATATCGTAACATATAAGATATTTTCCTTCAGCTCGAACCGTCGCAGCAGGTGTTCCCGTTCCACTAGCGGTGTGTCTAAATCTGCATCTAGTAATAACGGAGCTATGAAGTTGATCATACGAAAGATCAATTATTGTTGTTACCTTGTCGCCTGGAATATAATATATATATCCTCTAGCATGTGTCGTCACTAACCTTAAGCCAACAAATTGTGTTGTATAACTACAGTCAAAGTAAAGCCTGTTCATAGAAAGCACCCCATATACTGCTTCCTCCATTACAATTCTACACTGAGAAAAACCCTCTATTTTCTTAACTTCCCCTTTCACTTTGACTTCTTGTACATATCTTTTTCCCTGCTTTACTTCATCCGAAACTTTCTTAAAATCTAGATTATGAACAACATACCTCTTGTCTTCTATAACCATTATGAGATGTCTAGAATAATTGGCGTCAGATAAAACCACAAAAATCTTTCCCTCTCGACTCTTTACACCGAATAAAGGCTTATATCCTTTGGGAACATTCCTTAATATGAGAGTACTCACATTGAGAAGGACAAAATTCTCTCTGGAATCTTCGAAAGCCTCTTCCTTCAATTCTAGGCTCTTTTCTCCGATAATGTTTCTAGCAGTTTCACGAGCCTTTTCCATAGGACCAAAAGTTGCATAGATCTCGGATATTAGTATAATCACTAAAAAACCTACAACAATAGAGACAATTATTCTATATATGTTAAATTTCATGTCATATTATATACTAAACATATATATATAAATTTAGTTTCAAAAAATAAAAATCTCTTCCATCTCTAAGATATTTGTTGTATAACCTCTACTAGCCAGCGTGCACAACACAGATACCACACAACTTGCAGAGAATAAAGTTGACGCAGCAAACAGAGCACACACCCTCGATTCACAAACACGCTAGGGGCTCTGACCTAGATATATATCTCGGCGATCCAGTTATTGTATCATGCCTGGCGGCAGACTGTTTCTCGGATTCAAGGTTGACAAAGAAACCATGAAGGTGACCAGCGAAAAATATCTTCTCAAGCCCTCTCACTTAACGACACATGGAGTTATTATAGGCATGACTGGGTCAGGCAAAACTGGCGCAGCCATAGTACTTATAGAGGAACTACTCCTACAGGGAATCCCGGTCCTGGCAATAGACCCTAAAGGGGACCTGGCGAACCTAGCACTTAGGTTCCCCGAGCTGAAACCTCAAGACTTCCAGGAATGGGTGGACGAGACAGAAGCCGCGTCGAGGGGTCTGAGCCTACAAGAATACTCCGAGAGGATCGCGGAAAAATGGAGAAAAGGGCTCCAGAGCTCAGGCGTCAACCTCGAGCGACTTCGTGAGCTAGCTGAAAAAAGCGAAGTACTCATTCTGACCCCCGGCAGCGATTCGGGAAACCCGGTCTCCATACTAGAGGGGTTAAACCCTCCGCCCACCGCGAACGAAGACATGCTCGAAGAACGAGCAAAAAACACTGCCGCGGCGCTCCTGAGGCTCACAGGACTAGAGGAAGGGGGTGACGAGGAGGCCTTCCTTTCAAACCTGCTTTTGTGGGCTTGGAAAAAAAGGGAAAAACTAGACCTCGAGGCAATAATACGCTACACTCTCCAGCCACCGTTTGACAAGATAGGCGTCCTCGACCTGGACATGGTACTGCCAGAAAAAAGGAGAAAAAGCCTCGCTATACGCATCAACAGAGTTGTAGCCTCGCCAGGCTTCGAAGACTGGCTCAAGGGTCTACCACTAGACATGGAACAACTACTATGGACCCCTGACGGTAGGCCCAGGGTGGTCGTGGTTTACCTAGCGCATCTCGACGAAGAAATGCGGATGTTTGCTGTGACGATGGTTCTTCAGGCGCTCTACACCTGGATGTTCAGCTTAGGCGGCTCAGACAGGCTAAGGACTCTATTGTATTTTGACGAAGTCTACGGTTTCATACCTCCACACCCATCCAACCCACCCAGCAAGAGGCTCCTCATGCTCCTCACAAAACAGGCTAGAGCCTTCGGCATAGGAATCGTGCTGGCCACCCAAAACCCGGTAGACATAGACTACAAAGTTCTAACGAATGCCGGAATATGGATGATAGGCAGACTCCAAACAGAAAATGACGTCGACCGCGTCTCTGAGGGACTCCGCATAGCGACAGGCAGCGGCTCCGAAGCAAAAGGACTCATACCAAGACTCCCCAAGAGGGTATTCCTAGTGAAAAACGTGAAAGAAAAAGAGTTGAACCTCTACAAGACCAGGTGGGCAATGACTTACCTCCGCGGACCCATGACTCTCTCTGAGGTAGCGAAAATAACCAAGCACAAAACAAGCCCGCAAAAAACTGCAGGCAAAGAGAGAGAAACTACAAACCTCCTCCATGCACCACCACTCATATACGATGGCTTCGACCAAGCATTCCTCCCGGCTGATCCGGGTGCAAAGTACAAGCCAATCCTCTACGGCCAGGCCATAGTGTACATTACCAGATCCAGGCCTCCCATCGACATACAAGTATCTGTAACAGGCGCAGCAGATCCCACAGCCGCCAAGCCGGAATTCAAAGACCCAAGAAGCCTAGGCCTACCAGAAAAACCATTGACAAAAGCACAGCAAAAACCACCAACAAAAGCTTTCTTCAAAAACCTCCCAGAGGCATATGCAAAAAAGTCAACCTACAAGAAGGTCAGAGCCGCCTTCACACGCTACGCGCTACAACAGGCAAAAATAACCATCTACTACCATCCCAAACTCAAGATTTACAGCCAGCCCGGAGAAAAACTGGAATCCTTCAAGAAAAGAGTACAGATAAGCCTTAAAAAGATGCGAAGAGAACAAGAAGAAAAAATCGCCTCAAAATACGACGCTAAGCTTGAAAAACTCAGACAAAGAATCGAGACAAAAAAGGCGCAAATAGAGAAAACCATAACCGAAATAAACAGCCTGAAAGCAGAGCTAGGGGTCGCCGGACTCTCAGCGCTCGCATCACTAACCAAGCTCACCTCAGCCCTCACAAAAGCCTCCAGAATACAAAGCCTAAAAAGACGAATATCCACAAAAGAAGCAACCCTCAGGAAATACAAGAAAGAACTTGAAGCCCTACAAAGAGAATACACAAAAACCATACAACAAAAAACCAACGCACTAAGACAACTCACACAAAAAATTGCCACACAACAGGAAATAAAAACAATAACAATCAAACCTTCAAAAAAAGACATTGAAACAGAATTCCTAGGAATACTATGGACCCCAACCTAACCCACAAACATGCCCATGTCACCTTACAACGCTTTTTTACAATAAACAAAAAATCAAAACAAAACCCGTAAATGGTGGGCCCGCCGGGACTCGAACCCGGGACCACCGCCTCTCCTAGGTCGAACCCCTAAACACCGACCGCGTAAGGGCGGCATACTACCACTATACTACGGGCCCCACAACCATTCTATGATGAATTACAAGACAATTTATTTTTTATCGTTCTGAATGCCCAAGAAACTAAATAATAGACATCCAGAATAATCCCTACAAAAAGTGGTAGCGGGGGGTGGATTCGAACCACCGACCTCGGGGTGCCTCATCCCACACACGGGGACTATGAGCCCCGCGGGATACCTGGCTTCCCCACCCCGCTCGGTTTATTTTTCTCCGTTTTTATGTTAGATTTTGTTGGTGTATATTTGTTTTACGGACAAGCGGCGCTCCTCTCTGCTGCCCCTTTCGGGGCTGTTTCGGTCATTGGAGCGCTGTTTTTTATGAGGTCTGTGGGGTATTTATTGTTTTGGTGTCTCTAGACTTTTATGTTGTCTACTGTGGTTTTTGGTGTTTATGTAATATTTGTTACGAATTGTTAGTATTAAAAGTTATAGAATATTGCTTTTAAGCATCGTGGTATTTAGTATTTCGAGGTGGAAAGGTGAGCCAAGATAAGGCGAAGAGAACAATTCTTTGGTTTGAAGAACTTACAAAAGATGATGTACCACTTGTGGGCGGTAAAAACGCGAACCTCGGCGAGCTATTGAGATCTGGTATTCCAGTTCCTCCAGGCTTCGCAGTCACCGCCTACGCCTATAAGAGGTTTATCGAAGAGACTGGGATAAAGGACAAGATTTATGAGATTCTCCGCGAAAAGGTGCCTGAAGGCGCAGCAAAGCCTGAGGACTACATGGAGGCTAGCGAGGAAATCAGGAAGCTCATCGAGAGCACACCTATCCCAAAGGATATTGAAGAGGACATAAGGAAGGCTTATAGAGAGCTAAGCAAACGTGTGGGTAAAGATGAAGAATTTGTCGCTGTTAGGAGCAGTGCTACTGCCGAAGACCTCCCTGGAGCAAGCTTCGCTGGACAGCAAGAAACATATCTAAACGTTAAGGGCGAGGACGAGGTCGTCGAGAAGGTAAGGAAGTGCTGGAGCAGCCTTTTCACGCCCAGGGCCATCTTCTACAGGGAGCAGAAGGGGTTCAAGCACGAGAAGGTATTGATAAGCGTCGCAGTACAGAAGATGGTAAACTCTAGGAGCGCTGGCGTCATGTTCACAATACACCCCGTCACTGGCGAGAGAGACAAAATAGTCATCGAGGGACACTGGGGACTTGGCGAGGCGGTAGTCAGCGGAGCGGTAACGCCTGACGAGTGGGTTGTAGACAAGAATACACTAGAGATAGTTGAGCGCAGAATAGTTGAGAAGAAGTATGAACTCGTAAGGGACCCTGTAACGGGCAAGACCATAAAGAGAGAGATTCCACCCGAGAGGCGTAAGGCGCCGAGCCTCACAGACGAAGAAGTCAAGCTACTTGCAGAACTCGCAATCAAGATTGAGAAACACTATGGCATGCCCATGGACATCGAGTGGGCCGTTGATAAGGACATGAAGTTCCCAGAGAGTGTCTTCATAGTCCAAGCTAGACCCGAGACTGTATGGAGCGTCAAGGAAGGCGAAGCCAAAGCTGAAGCAGCAGTAAAGACTGTCAGCGAGGCAAAGATCGTCGTCAAAGGTCTTCCAGCAAGCCCAGGTGTAGCTTACGGCAAGGCCAAGATCTGTCTGACGCTCGAAGACGCTAAGAAGAAGATGCAGCAGGGCGACATCCTAGTCACAACAATGACAGACCCAGACTGGGTACCATACATGAAAATGGCATCCGCCATAGTCACAGACGAGGGAGGCATGACCGCTCACGCCGCAATCGTTAGCAGAGAACTAGGAATCCCCGCCATAGTCGGAACACGAGAAGCCACAAAGAAGATGCAGGACGGCAAAGACTACACAGTAGACGCTCGTGCCGGAATTGTCTATGAGGGCAAGGTCGAGGAACTCGTAGAGGAGAAGGAGAAAAAGGCCGCGGCCGCTGCTGCACCAATAGAGATCGTCTACAAGCCCATAACAGGCACAAAGATTTACATGAACCTAGGTGTGCCTGAGAAAATCAAAGACTACAAGAACCTGCCATTCGACGGTATAGGGCTAATGAGAGTAGAGTTCATAATGGCAAGCTACGTCGGCGAGCACCCACTACACCTGCTCGAGACTGGTAGAGGACAAGTTCTCGTAGACAAGATGGCCGATGGTATAGCAATGGTCGCACGAGAAATATACCCGAGACCGGTGGTAGTCAGGCTCAGCGACTTCAAGACAAACGAGTACCGCCAGCTCAAGGGCGGCGAGAAATACGAACCACAGGAGGACAACCCAATGCTGGGTTGGAGAGGCGTCAGCAGGTACATCAGCCCACAATACGAGAAAGCCTTCAGACTCGAGCTACAGGCGATAAAGAAGGTCAGAGAAGAGATGGGTCTAAAGAACGTCTGGGTCATGGCACCATTCGTCAGAACACTATGGGAGTCCGAGAAATTCATCAAACTGCTTGCCGAGGAAGGCCTAGAGAGAGGGAGAGACTTTAAAGTATGGGCAATGGCCGAGGTACCAAGCGTAGTATTCCTTGCTGAAGAGTTTGCACGCTACTTCGACGGATTCTCCATAGGAAGCAACGACCTCACCCAGCTAACACTCGGCACAGACAGAGACAGCGCAATCCTACCAAAGATAGACCCAAGATACTTCGACGAAAGAGACCCAGCCGTCAGAACAGCCATAGCAATGCTTATTGAGAAGGCACACAACAGCCCATACGGATACAGGACAGTTTCGATATGTGGACAGGCCCCATCTGTCTATCCAGAATTCGCCGCATTCCTAGTAAGGCTCGGTATAGACAGTATAAGCGTCAACCCGGACGTTGTTGTCAGGACGCGTGAGCTAGTAGCATCTATTGAGAGAAGAATACTGATGGAAAAGGCTCTGGGAATCGAGCGCGGCGAAAGAGAAGATTTAGGCTGGCCTGTTCAGAGAAAGCGCAGAGGACTGCCTAACGTCTGGGCTAGAAGAGTAGATGAAATTTAAAGAAAATATCTCTTTTTAACATATTTTTCCTTCTAATTCTTTCTCTTCAATACTAATTATTATATATTAGTTTTTACCGAAACTGTCCTACGTACAAGAAAATTTATATCGTTATCCATTTTTTGATAACGGATAACGATATGAAAGTCGGTAAGAAGGTTGTCTTGACGGGCACTGTAATTATTGCCTTGGTACTTGGGCTTAGTGCCATCTATTACTTTACGGCTCCAAAAGAAACTATTTTGCATGTCTCAACCACGACAAGCCTCTACGCTACTGGTTTATTGGAAGAGCTTGCCGAAAGGTTCAAAGAGACTCATCCTAATGTTGTGGTTCAGTTTATTCCTGTTGGTTCTGGTGAGGCTTTAAGGCGTGCAGCGAACGGGGATGCTGACATGGTGTTTGTGCATGCGCCTTCACTTGAGAAACAGTATATTGAGTCCGGGATCCTCATTGACGGAAAAATTATTGCGTATAACTTCTTCGTCATCGTTGGTCCAGCATCGGATCCTGCTGGGATCAAGGATCTTTCTCCTGTAGATGCTTTTCGGAAAATTTTTTCTACTGGGGAGTCTGGTAACGCTCTTTTTGTGAGTAGAGGCGACAATTCTGGCACACATGTGAAGGAGCTTAGTTTATGGAAGAAGGCCGGGCTTAATCCTCAGGGTAGAAATTGGTATATAGAGTCTGGAACTGGCATGAGTGATACTTTGTTGATAGCTAATGAGAAGAACGCCTATACGCTCAGTGACATCGGTACCTATCTCAAGCTTAAAGCAGAGGATAGGATAGATCTTGTGGTTCTCATGGCTGGTGGCGACGAACTGTTGAACATCTACAGCGTCTATATAGTGAATCCCGAAAAGATCGAAGGGGTTAATTATGAGGCTGCTAAGGCTTTCCACGACTTTGTTGCGTCCGATGTCGGGCAGGAGATTATAGCTGGTTATGGCGTCAAAGAATATGGTCAACCATTGTTCTATCCCGCGAAGGACAAGACTGGCTGGCTGAAAATAATGTGGGAAAAGTTATCTTCTGGCTAGGTTAAATGGTTTGTTGGAGCTGGGTATGTATAGCGAGATAATCGAGATTTCTTTTAGATCCTTACTTATTTCTTCTGCAGCTACATTAATGGCCCTTTCTTGGAGCCTTCCAATATCCTATATGATTTCTAGCAGACAGTCTAGACTGGGCAAGATAATTGTAAGTATAAGCAATGCTCTGGTTAGCGTTCCAACGGTTATTGTAGGCCTTTTCCTCTACATGTTGTTTAGCCGTAAGGGCCCGCTGAGCGTGGTTGGGCTGCTGTATACTCCTCAGGCTATCGTATTGGGAGAATCCCTGCTGATAACTCCTCTGCTTATCTCCCTTTTCCATGACGTTTTTAACGAGTATAGGTCAAAGTACTGGGAAATGGCGATTTCTCTCGGCGCTACTTTTTCGCAGGCTGTAGCACTGGTGGTTAGGGAAGCTATGCCTAGACTCGTGACAGCATCTTTGATAGGTTTTGGTAGAGCGATTGGAGAACTGGGTGTCGCACTGATGGTAGGTGGAAACATTAAAGGCTATACCCGTGTCTTGACCACTAGCATCGCTCTTGAGGTTTCTAAAGGAGAGTTTGAGGAAGCCCTAATGTTAGGCTTTATCTTGTTAGGAATAGTCTTCACAATAGTCGTAGCTGTAAGACTGATGAACAGGGTGCTTGAGCGGTGATAGAGGTCAAGAATGTTTATTTTTCTTACAATGGTGTAAGTGACGTTTTAAAGGATATTTCGCTGAGAATTGATAAAGGTATTATTGGGATTGTAGGACCTAACGGATCTGGAAAAACTACTTTTCTCAAAGTAGCTTCTCTACTCTATAAACCCAGGAAGGGTAGAGTCTTGGTTGATGGTATAGATTTTTGGAATCTTGACGTTTCGAAACGTATCAGCATTAAGCGTAAGATAGTGTATGTTCACGAAAAGCCTATATTGATTAGAGGGAGTGTTGTCGATAATTTGATTTTTGGCTTGCTCCTTAGAGGAGTTGACAGAGACGAGGCGCTCAAAAGAGCGGTGGACTGTCTTAAACAGATGGAAGTGGAGTATTTGCTAGAAAAAAGTGCAAAAAATCTTTCTGCAGGAGAATCACAGCTTGTTTCTTTGGCCAGGGCTTTTGTGTTGGATCCACAGTTCTTGTTCCTCGATGAACCTTTAGCTAACCTAGACTTTAAGAAGAGAAAGAATGTGCTATGTTTCTTGCGTAGACTGGCTGATAATGGAACGGTGATTGTTATAGCTACGCACGACCAGCTTATTGCTTCAACATATGCGGAAAAAGTTGTGCACATAGAGGAGGGCAGAGTCGTGAGGGTTGGAAAACCTGACGATGTTTTGACTTTCTAGTTGTGGAAATACATATGTCTCCTCTGTATTTTTGTAGATATGGGGTTGTATTTTGAAAAAGGTAGATTTTTTGAAAAACATTTCCGCCAGGCTTGACATTATATTGGAGTATAAAGGTTCAAAAATCCTCGATACACAAACTGCTCTTCTCTTAAAATCGATTAACGAATACGGATCCATACTGCTTGCATCGAAGTCTGTAGGTATCCCCTACTCTAGGGCTTGGGAAAGAATATCGAAAATCGAGAGAATTTTAGGTGTAAAGATAATCGAGAGACATAGAGGAGGAGCTAACAGGGGTGGAGCGAAGTTGACAGAACAGGGGGTGAAGTTAATTGAATATTACGAAAAAGTTGCAAAAAAATACAATTTGGATATTCGTAAACCGCTAGTCTCAATACCGTTAACGCTCGCAGAAGTATATATTGTAGCGGGGAGTCACGATATAGCGTTTGAGGCTATTCTGGGAAACCTGAAAAGGAAATATTCGTACAATTTGGAGGTGCATTGGATAGGCTCGAGTGGAGGACTGGCTGCTCTCATGCTTGGTGAAGCGGTTCTGGCATCTTCTCATTTGTTTGACGAGAAGAGTGGAGAGTATAACGTTCCTTTTCTAAAGAATTACTGGCTTGAAGACCGTGCTACCGTTATCAGAGGATATATGAGAGAGATGGTGTTTGGCTTCCCCAGAAACTACGATTTTAATAGCTTGGACGATATACTCTCTAGGCTTGTTGCTGGAGATATAAGGCTTGTAAACAGAAACGTTGGTTCGGGAACTAGAGTTTTGCTTGATTCGCTACTAAGGGATTATTGTAGTAATAGAGGACTAGACTGGGAATCATGTATCAGATCGATTAGAGGCTACAACTTTGAAGTTAATACACACATCGGGGTAGCGAAAGCTATTGTTAACGGTGAAGCTGATGTCGGTGTGCTTTTGAGATGCGCCGCTGAATTCTATGGTTTAAAAACCTTACATCTACGATGGGAGTATTTTGACTTTATAACTTTAAGAGATAAAATAAATACGGACTTTATTAAGAACTTTATAAAAGAACTAATGTCTTCTTTGACAAAAGATATTCTTGAAAAGTACCCTGGATACAAGGTTGAAGAAACGATAGGAAAGATCGTTTTTCCATAAGTTGGCTATTAAAATTATATCTATCTACAATATTTATGCTATTATACTGTAAATATATTGAGTGATACTATGAAGGAATATCACGTTAAGAAGATACATGATTATTTTTATCTTCTTCGCTACGATGATGTAAACACTAAGTTTTTTGAAGCATTATGGGAAATTCCCGAAGGCATCACATACAACTCGTACCTTTTAGCTGGAGACGAAAAAGTTGTACTATTTGATGGTTGGAAAAAAGGGCTTGACGCCGAATTTGTTGAAGCAATCACTAAGGTTGTAGATGTTAGAGACATAGACATTATTGTCACACATCACATGGAACCTGATCATAGTGGTACGATAGCCCATGTCTTGGAGAAAAATGAGAAAGTTAAGGTATTCGGACATCCTATGGCTAGAAAAATGTTTGAGTCATTTTATGGTATTGAAGGACGATTTAAACCTGTTGCAGATGGAGAACAGCTAAATATCGGCAACCATGTGTTAACGTTTCACTTCACGCCATGGCTCCATTGGCCTGAAACCATTATGACGTATATTAGCGATATGGGTGTTCTGGTCTCGGGCGATGCTTTTGGTGGATATTCTGTGCCAGATTCCCTCACCGATTCTAGTGATGAGATAGTTGAGAGATATTTGCCTTTTGTGAGAAAATATGTTTTCACTGTTATAGGGAGCTACATAGATTTTGTCACGAAGAATATAGCCAAGCTTTCGTCAAAAAATGTTAACCCATCGATGATAGCGCCAGCACACGGTCTGGTTTTCACTAGAAACCCCAAAAAGATAATAGACTATTACGCTGGACTGGCATCCGGAGATGTTTCATACCGCAAAGTCGTACTTGTTTATAGCTCGATGTATGGGTTCATTGACTTGTTGATGAGAGAAGTCATCAACGAGCTAGATAAGAATAATGTCCCCTATACAGTTTTTAAAGCCTCCGACTCAAACAGATTCTCTCTAGGAGACTTTATTGGAGAGGCTGGGGATAGCAGTGCTCTCATAATCGGTGCTGCTACCTATGAAGCCAACGTGTTTCCTCTAATGAATTTTGTGATCGACATGTTCATTAAAAAGATCAAGTCTAAGAAAAAGATAATAGTCGTTTCGTCGTATGGCTGGGGCGGTGTGGCTGGTAAAAAGATAGCCGAGAAACTCTCTTCGGCTGGACACGAAGTTATAGGCATTGTAGAGTTTAAAGGTAAACCGAGGTCTGAAGATGCCAAAAAGTTGAAAGAATATCTCGATGCGCTTTTGTAAAATTAAACTTTTCTCCATTCCTAGCAGAGGGAATGGAATATGGAACAATTTGAGTGGAAAGCACGTCTATTAAAAGCTTTAGCTAATCCAAGACGATTGAAAATAGTGAAGGAGTTATATAGGAGTCCAAAGAGTTTTTCCGAGCTTATGCAAATATGTGGCTTTCGTTCTAGTGGTGAGCTTGCATTCCATCTTGGGATGCTTCGGAGCTTAGTCTATAAAAGGGAAGATGGTTTGTATGAGCTAACAGAATCTGGCAGGAAATTTGTAGAGTTTCTTGAGGGGGTTGGTAATGGTATTTACGAAGAGGGGTTCGTTAGGGTTCCGCCCAGTAGTTTAGATTATATACTGATAGTTTCTTCGGCGTTTTTCTTTCTTCTAAGTATAGTAATTTACGTGATTTTTTTGCCTCACGAGATGGGAGAGAATATTTTAGGTAGTGTGATCTTTACAAACGGTTTTGTCATTTTTGTTTTTCACATAATATATCTTTTTAGATTAGAAATTATTCAAAAATATCCTTACCTAATTAATCTTCCAGCTTTCATTTATCTTCTCGGCAATCCTTTGTTAAGTCCTAAGAAGAGGGGAGAATATGTAAACAAGGTTTTTAGGATATATTTGGTGTCAGCCAATGTCATATCGGTTTTAACACTATTTGAACTAAACATAATTGCAGGAAAACTAGCAAATAATGGCGGCTGGGCAGCAATGATAATACCCCTATTACCGCTGGCATTTTTCGTTGGAATTATCTTTTACTTTAGAAGAATATACAGGAAAGTATTAGAAGAATTATAATCCTAGCTCACGGTAATGTTGCTCCAACACTTTTTCGAAAACTTCACTAACACATCTGCAGTCCAAAGGCGAATTCAAGTGAGGAGATAAAATCTCGCTTATATTTTGGCACACTTCGGGTACAGCGTTTATCACGTTATCAGAAATCTTGCTTACAAAATTTCTGTTTTCACTAACAACCCCTACGATCCATCCTTCACCACTAAAACTCTTCGACGCATACGCCAGTGCTACCACATGTGCTGGTGTAGGGGTATGTGGGAAAGTTTCTCTTGAAAAAAGGAGAGCTATTTCTTCTTCACTTAACACTCCTGGATTTATCTTTAAGACAACTACTTGTCCTTCTTTCCCAAACTCATTGCCTAATATGTCTACAAAAATAACCTTATTGTACATGTTCAGCATCGATGCTATGTAGAAAAGGTTTTTTCCTGCCGACAAAACGTCTAATTCTTTATTTGTGCATTGTTTTAATGCTTCTGTAAAGAGTACTCCGAATGCGTCGTCGCCATACATTACGTTGCCAACGCCAATAATAAGCACTTTATTCTTCAACTTTTATCTCCCTTAAAGCTTCTCTGAAAAGCATATTGCTACATTCCTCAAGCTTTTCGGTCTCGGGTTCACACTCCACTATCTCGATCTCTTCTATCTTTGAGAAAACCCCCAGCCCTTCAAGAAGAGCATCTATATCGAGAAGACCCTCCATGCTCGGTCTGATTCTTTCAACAGCCTCTAATCCTTCTGCTCTTTTAATTCGCTTTTTATATCTGTATATGCCTGGCGTTCTACCTCTTTTCTTCAATGTGAATACTATTACTTTTTCTGGCTGAAAGTCAGCTATCATATCCGCTATAGACATTACATCTGTTGAAAAATCTTCTATTCTTATCTCTGGGGGGACTGAAAGTTTCTTTGTTTTCTCAAAGGCTTTATACACTGCCTCGCCTTCATAACCATACCAATATAAGAACCCTATCATCTTCTTTGGTTGTTTTCTAATAATTTTCTCCACAATGTCTTTGTGACCCGCCTTCCTTAGTTCTTCGACCATTTCTTCTAGACTTAAAGGTTCCTGTTTCAAATCATATAAGTATTTTAGAAGTACTTCTCTAGGGTCTGGCATTGTTTCGTCTATCGTGTTCTTTATCTCTGAATATACCCTAGCAAAAGCTTTTATCAATTGTTTTATGTCTTCATCCATCGGGATCCGTCAATTAAGTATCTCTTTTCTTCTAAATTTGTTTTCTTTTCTAATATATATCAGATTTTATATATAAAAATTTCTTAATATTTAGCAAAACTCAATATTACAATCACTATATATTTTAGAAAATAAAACTGTTTTTAGGTTATTTTTATAGAAATTATATTATGTCCCAGTCATACTCTATATTTCCGTCAATTGATAAGGTAAGTAATTTATGATGATTAATAATAATAGTATGCTGTAGGTGCCAAAAATGGCCCTAACAGACTTGAAACTGAAACGTAGAGACTTCCTAAAACTTGCAGGGGCAACAGCGTTCTTTGCCTCCCTAAACTGGAACGAGCTTATCAGAAATGCCGTCGCGGCAGCATCTTCGGGTACAATAAATATTGTCTGGTTCGAAGCACAGGACTGTGCTGGCAACACTACAGCACTCATACAGGCCACGGATCCTGATCTCATAGATGTTCTCGCAGGCTCTAGTCATGTAGTTGGTCCTGGAAACGTGAAGCTTGTTTTCCACGAAACTGTGATGCCAGAATGGGGCGAAGCAGCCCTAGACATAGCTCGTGGTGCAGCCGAGGGCAAATATGATCCCTACGTACTTGTCCTAGAAGGTAGTTTTCCGCAAGATGAAAAGGCTGGGGGTCCGCCTGGAAGCGACTATTACTGTTACATTGGAGAAGAAAACGGAAAGCCAATTTCGTGTGTTGAGTGGATGAGACGCCTCCTCAAAAGAGCGGTGGCAGTAGTAGCTGTCGGAAACTGTGCATCTTATGGAGGACTGGTAGCAAACAAGGTTATCGAAGACGTTCCCGGACTTCCAAAATCAAGCTGGTCTAATAGTCCGACTGGCGCTGTGGGCTTCTTTGACGATCCCATCCGAGGCATCAAGGGACTAGTAAGCACACTTCCAGAAGCAAAACCCTTCAAAAACTTTATTGATGGAAAATGCAAACTGGGTCCCGGCGAGATAAGACAAGACTGTCGCCCAGCAGTTGCTGTTCCAGGATGTCCAGCTAATGGAAATGGACAGTTAAGAGTACTCGCACACCTTGTACTATGGGCTAAGGGTCTTTTACCTCTACCGGAACTCGACGAATATTGGAGACCGAAGTGGATTTACGGGCGAACAGTCCACGAACAGTGCCCGAGAGCGGGCTCTTATGCTGCAGGCGATTTTAGGGCTTATCCCGGAGAAAACAGCGCAAGATGTCTCTACGCAGTTGGATGCAAGGGTCCGATTTCAAACTGTCCTTGGAATAAGGTCGGCTGGGTAAACGGAATTGGGGGACCAACGAGAACTGGTGGAGTCTGTATAGGCTGTACAATGCCGGGCTTCACCGACTCATATGAGCCTTTCTATAAGCCGCTACAGTCACCTAGAGTACCTACAGGTCTAGAGGGCGCAGGTGCAATTGGAGCTCTTCTAGCTGGAGCTGGGGTAGCTTATGCAATTTCAAAGAATATTGAAAAGAAGAAAGAAGATGTTTTGAAAGAATCTGAGAAGGGTGAGTAGGTATGGTTAGGGAAGTTTTTATTGATCCTATAACAAGGATAGAGGGTCACTTAGCACTTAGAGCGCTTGTCGACGAGAACGCTAGAAAGCCCACTGATGTTTGGGTTTTCGCTACAATGTTTAGAGGCTTCGAAGTATTTCTTAGAGGTAGACCCCCAGAGGATGCGATACACATAACATCAAGGATATGTGGTGTATGTGGTGCAAGCCACGCTAACGCATCTATGTATGCCGTTGACATGGTCTATGGTGTTACGCCAGAACCTTTGGGTGTGGTTCTTCGAAACTTAGCTTTCGCGATGACAGATCCACTTTATGATCACCCACTCATCCTCAACATGCTTGGTGGTCCAGACTATAGCGAATTAGTTGTTAAGAAGCTAACGCCAAGAGTATGGGAGGACGCGCAGAAAATCGATGCACCCAACAGAGACATCCATGGATTTACAAAAATAGCCGATATAATGAAAGCTCTAAACCCGATATCTGGCAAGATATGGCAACTCACTGTGAAATATCAGAGAATAGCTAGGGAAGGCGGCGTGATGCTTTATGGTAGACACAGCCACCCGTCAACACTTATACCTGGAGGGATCTCGACAGATCTCTCCAACGCGGAATATCTTCTCATAGGGTACACGTACAGACTAACTAAGCTCACAGCTTGGGCTAAGTTTGTTTGGACAGTATGGGAAGACCTCGTATGGTTCTACGAAGAACACGAGAACTACAAAGATCAAGGCAAGACATATGACAAACACAACATGGTTAGCGGCGGTCTATTCGATGACCCAGAAACATACTCGGGTCTTGGCGACACACCAGAAGAGGTCTATAAGAACTTTGACAAAGCGGCATCGAAACGAAGCATAAAGCCAGGAGCTTTCGTCAACGGAGAACTCGTCACTAAGAGCTACAAGGAGATAAACCTCAGCATCATGGAGCATGTCGAAAGAGCGTTCTATGATGAGTGGAAAGGCAAGACTCCAATATTCACGGAGACGGACCCAGAAGGTAACAAGCTCCTGTGGGGTAAATATGATGTAGCGTATCATCCGTGGAACAAGACTACGATACCGAAGCCTGGAGCTAGAGACTGGAACGGCAAATATAACTGGGCTGCACATGTGAGATTTGTCTGGAAGGATGGTACTATAGTGCCTTTCGAGGTCGGTCCAATAGCCAGGCTCGTTGTGACGGCTTATCAGCCCAGCGATTTTGGAAGTGGCAATGGTATATTAAAGATAGAGCTTCCCAGGAGCGGCGGAGCTGACGATCTTCCAGCTGGCGTGGTCGATCCCGTAGAGTTCGAATGGAGGGCGCCACCATATTCGACGACGCTTCAGAGAGACCTTGCGAGAGCCTTTAACATTGTCATAGACGTCGCTGTGGCTTGGCAGAATGTTCTTAAGGCTCTTGAGCTTGTAAGGGCTGGTAGGCTCAAGACCTCTAGACCATGGACTCCACCCTCAAGGAGAACATTTGGTGTAGGATTCACTGAGGCTCCAAGAGGAACTGTCAGGCACTGGGTTGTACAAGAAGGTGGCAGAATAGTGAACTATCAGATCCATGCGCCAACAACTGGTAATGTATCCCCGAAGGACAAGTGGGGTATGTCTCCCTTCGAGCAGAGTGTGTACAACAGCGTGATAACCGAGGAAGTACCGCCAGAAGAGTGGCAGGGACTTGACTTCGTGAGAGCGATAAGGAGCTTTGACCCATGTATAGCGTGCGCAGTTCACATACAGGTTGGTAAAATAAAGGCGATAAAGAAGATGCTAATGAGGTGATTGCCAACATGGACCTCCTTGACCTAGCGATATACGTCCTACCCCCATACGTAATTGCGCTATTTTTGTTTGGCATAGGCTACCGTCTAACCAAGTTCGCACTGGTCTGGAAGAGAAAACCATCACCTGAGCCTAGAAAGAGGAACGGTGCTCATCTGCTAATTGGTCTAATAAAAACATTCCTTGACCCAATAATCCAAGGTATGAAGAACAAGCCTCACGACTTCATCACAGGACTAGTAATGCTCCACATAATAGGCGTGATACCTTTGATCTTTCTGCTTAATCACCATATGGCAGTGTTTTCCTACTGGTTCCCACCCTATGCTATTCTGGCACCGCTAGCAATACCACTCTCGGTCACGTCATCTGGTCTAACACTTTTCGCTAACGTGGCTCCAGCTTCGGAAATGAGCTGGGACTTTGTGAATACAATTTGGGGTCCGCTCACTATTATACTGAACGGCGACGTTCTAGCGATAATGGTGATTCTTGGTGCATCATATAAAATAGGTGACAAGTTGGTAAGGATGCTTCACGGGATCAAACATGTGCGCCTGGGCGATTTCTTCGCACTAATACTTGTGCTCGCGATAGTGGTGTTTGGGTTCATGGCTGCACACCATCAGCCCAGCTCGGACATAGTGACCTATAGAACCATACTTGGCATCCACATCCTTCTCGCAGAACTCCTAGTCGTGATATTGCCATTCACGAAGTTCTGGCACTTCGTCTTCGGATTCTGGTTTGGGAAACTGCACGAATGGTATGATCTTAAGTACTAGAGGGGAGTGTGATGTCAGCTTGGAAGAAGTTTAATAAAGAAGTGGTAAACAAGGCAGCAAAAGCCACTTTGAAATACCTGGACCCAGTAATGCTACACTTTTTCGAGAACTGTGTGTCATGCGCTGTATGCGAGACTGCGTGCCCATACTATGCCGTTGGAGAAGAATACAGCCCAGTCAACAAAGCTGAAACTCTTAGGAAGATCTATAGGACCGAGGTCAACATCCTTCCAAAAATATTCCCATGGTTGTTCAACGCTGGTCTACCGAAGAACACCGAGGAATTAAACAGGTGGTCCGAGCTAGCTTATAGATGTACCAATTGTGGTCTCTGCTACGTCACATGTCCGTTCGGTATACACAGCGGCGAAATGATCAAGGTTATCCGCGGCTTCCTATACAAGACAGGACGGGTACCATCGATACTAAAGGCTATGATAGACATGGAGACCTCTGGAATGTTCCTTAAGATCCAAGGCTTTATAGACCTATGGAACGACGTTTTGGAAAAGGCTAAGAAAGAAGGAGGAGAAATAAGCTTTGACAAAGAGGGTGCCGAATACCTTTACCTGCCGTCTCTAGCCGAAGCAATGATCGTGCCAGAGTCTATAATAGCTACGGTAAAAGTTCTTAACAAGCTGGGAATAGACTGGACAATGCCTAAAGATCCTCTATCAATAAGAGTTCCGGTCGGCGCTCTTGCAGGCGACGGAGACTCCGCTTCAAAAATCGTTAAAAGAATTTATGATTACATTAAAAAGATAGGTCCAAAGTATCTTGTGTTCAGTGATGGCGGATATCCTTATACTGTGTTTAGGTTTGACCTCCCAGGAATTGTTGGCGAGAAACCGAGTTTCAAAACCCTACACATCGTAGAGCTGGTCTTGGAAAAGATAGACAAGCTCAACATTGAAAGGGGCGACGATAAGATAACGTGGCATAGTCCGTGCAAGATGGGTAGGTTTGGAGGACTCATAGAGGAACCTGCATTGCTCCTGTCCAAGCTGTCTTCAGGATTCAGAAAACTCAAGAGCCATGGTCTCTTCAGCAAGTGTTGTGGTGGCGGAAATGCAATCGCATGCGTAACCTTTGAAACGATGGAGATGATAGGCAAGCTTTCTGGCATGCAAATGCAGATATCCGAGGAGGAAAAATCTTTCATTGACAAACTGGAGAGAGACATGTTTGTCGCCAGCAAGGCAAAAATCGACGAGATCAAGGAGAGCGGAGCCGATACTGTATACACTGCATGCGTTGGCTGTATTCACACGTTGAAGATGGCTACAAAACGGTATGGTCTGAAGGTTAATATAAAGCACATCTCTGAGATAATTGCAGATAGAATCAAATAACTTTTTTAATTTTTAAAAAATTTTATTAAAATCATTTATCTTTTATGTTATAATAAAAATATAATTAACACATTAACTAAGAGAAATGTTCATTCTTAGCAAATTCTGGGTACAAGCTCTCCTCTAGGCGGTTCTAGTATCCTGATGCCGCCGACAGTGCTTCTATAAAGGACATAGCCTTTGTAACGTTCGCTCTCCTTCACCTCGCCTATGATGGACGCGTCCTTGTACCCTAAACCTCTTATAAAGGAAAGAATCTCCTCTGCCATGTCCCTCGAAACACCTAGCACTGCTACTCCCTCCGATGCAAGGTAGAGAGGGTCTATGCCCAGCATTTCAGAATAAGCCACGACAGGCTCTCGCAACGGTATTTTTTCCTCGTCAACCACTATAACGGTGCTAGTACTTTTGGCCCAATCATTGAGTGTCATCGCTAAACCTCCTCTAGTCGGATCCCTGGCAGCGTGTATATGCTCCCTATACTTCTCAATCAAGGGCAACATAAGGTCTGTTAGCGGCTTTACATCGCTCTTCAACTGTGTCTCGCTAAGCTCGATTCCCTGTTGAAGCGCCAGTATCGTAGCCCCGTGTTCTCCGAGGCTTCCGCTTACTATTATCTTGTCTCCCGGCTTTAGGTCATTATCTATTATGGGTTTCTCCGCGACACCTATTCCAGTAGTCATGAACACTACCTTATCCAGGTCCCCCTTGGGCATGACCTTGAAGTCTCCCCCGATCAACGCTACATTGTTTTTCTTTAACACTGTTACGAAAGACTCTATGATTTTTTCCAGCAATTCTACCTCGAAGCCCTCTGACACGACGATAGCGTCCAACATCGCGACTGGGCGTGCACCCATCATGAGGACATCGTTTATGGACCCCGAAGCAGCCAAGACGCCTATATCTCCTCCTGGGAAGAATGGTGGTTTGACTGTGTATGTGTCAACTGTGGTTACAACATGGACTCTGCCCACACTTATTGTCGCGCCGTCATCTAGTACATCTAACCCAAAACCGTTTAGAGCGGATTTTAGGCTATTTGGAACCTTTGACAATATAAGTTTCTCCAATATCTCTTCAGTCTCGACCCCTCCTGCACCGTGAGCCAAAGTTATGTACCGCTTCAACGCTCACCACCTGAGAGGCCTAAAAGCTTCTTGTACCTTGCAATATACTCTTCTATCTTCTTCAATTCTTCTCCACTGCTCCCACCACTCTTTGCTAGATCCATCGCCATCTCCTTGTAGAGCTCCAACGAGGATGTGATCTCTTCTTCGCTAACCTTCCCTATAATAGCGCCAGCATGAACCATGACCAGATCTCCTTC
>CAZJJA010000011.1:0-23346 GCA_964546235.1 uncultured Thermofilaceae archaeon
GGAGAGCCGATGCCTCGTCAGGGGCGCCCGGGTTCAAATCCCGGCCCCGGCGCCACTTTTCTTCTTTTTCTTCCACATGGAAGGATAGGTTCCAGGCTCCATGATTACAGCCTTTGTTTTTACAGCAATGCCCTTTTTTGCTGTAAGCATCTGTTCACTACGCATAACAGCTTCTCCAAGCGCCACCAGTTCTCCCTTTAAAGTCATTATTGCAACAGTATCTCGAACTTTGATGCCGTTTTCTACTTGTAGTATTCCGGGAACTGTTAGAGGAGCACCGTGACATATAGCATCTACCGCAGAGTCTCTGATTACTACTTTTGGAATGTGCTGGATAGTGTATTCGACTGGGATAAAGCTTTGTCTAAGTGGTTCTTCTAGCTTATGTTCCTTCCAGAAAAAGAAGGCGTCAACGACATCGTGAAGCGTTGCAAGATAGTGGTCTTCATCAAGGCTTCCAGATCTTATCCTCCTAAGTTCCTGCATATGTGCTCCCACTCCCAAGATTTCTCCTATGTCGTGGCAAAGCTTTCGCATATATGTGCCTGCTTCACACCATACTTGAAGAAGAACATTTCTACCATCTCTTTCCAGAATCCTGATATCGTATATTCTTCTGACCCTCAACGCTCTTTTTACAGCAGATCTTAACGGTGGTCGCTGGTATATGGGTCCCTTAAACATATTTACAACTTTTCGGAGAGAAGCATCATCTACGTCGCCATGCAGCCTCATTACACATACATATTCTTTATCTTCTTTAAGAAGCACTGGGAGTACTTTAATTGCCCTATTCATCACAATCGGCAGTATTCCGGAAACCTTAGGGTCTCCCCGGGCCTAGCAGCCCTCTAGGGTCCCCGCATGCGCCACTTTTTCTATACCTAATAGCCGCCTAAGCCATGCTACTATTTCGTGGCTCGACGGTCCAACAGGCTTATCGAGGTTTATGGCAACATACTTCAGATAAACCTCTATAGGGCGCTCCTCAGGCTTCCAGCCATAATCCGGATTGGTGTCTTCTTCGTCTTTAATAAATATCTCCCTTTTTTCAGTCCCTTTCAGATATTTTTCCATAATACTTCCCTTCAATAAGTCCTCGGCTTAATAATGTTAGGAGGAATATAATAAATGGTTGCGTACCTAGACCAAGACAAAAGAAATAACCAGAACTTAATACTTATTACACTCTCCTACTGGAACCCTATGGTTAACTCCGGCTTTACTGGCTCACGCATAAAGTCTAGCAGTCCCTCCTTCTCTAGAGCCTGTAACACTTCTTCGTCGCTAGCTCCCTTGTTTATCACTATTTTTTTGGGAAGAGGTTCGAGATGTTTGACGTTCGCCCTCCTTCTCTTTACCCCAGTCAACTGCTTAGGTCCCGTCACCACTACAAACTTGTCGTCTACTATATCTACTACAACACATTTTCTTCCAGCTTCTCTGCCTGCGACTTTTACACAGATTCTTCCTACATCAAACACCTTCGGCATAGCTATCCCACGTCAAACTATCATGAGGATATTTAACGATTTCCTCACTCAAACAGCTCCGATCTAGCCTTCTTGTATCCGTCTACAAAAACAGCGACGACGTTTTTCACAGACTCGATATCCAAGGGATATGTAGAGATCACAAGATCCGCCACTCTATAATCCTTTATATTCAACCCATAATATTTTTCTGCTCTCAAAGCATTGCTCTGCTCCCGCTCTACAATCTCCCTTAACGCTTCATCAAAAGACTTGTTATCTCTCTCAGCAATTCTTCGGGCGCGGACCTCTAGAGGAGCGTCGAAAATTATCTTAATGTCAGCCACGTCCTTCAAAACCCATACGGCAAGATGACCTTCGATTACTATTCCTCCTTGTTTCGCCAGCTCTAAAGCCCTTCTATCTATTTCTTCATCAATGCTTCTATCCCTTTCAGCAAGCTTATGAAAGGTTATAAGATCATAGCCTCTCTCCGCGGCTAACTGGCGGAACAACTGTCCGTTAGAGACATACCTTAGTCCATAACGCTCTGCGAGAAATATTGCATAAGTCGTTTTTCCGCTTCCGGGAGTACCACTTATAGCTATAGTTACCCTTTTCGTCACAACCACCTAAATCTACTAGTCTTTAAGACAATTATAAACGTGGAGAAAATACTATATAAGGCTTCAAGGAGAGAAACTAGATAGATATTTTTCTTACAGCAACCTTCAGACCTCTCTGGAGACACCTGTGGCAGAGATAGCCGCCATATGCACGGGTTGGCGGGTTATGCCCCTTCCTCTCCTGTTTTATCGTCATTTTTGGAAAACCTTGTAGAGGTCTCCCACATATCGCGCACTTGGGGTAATCGTGTTTCTTCGGTAGCACATGGACTACAAGCCTTCCCCCAGGTGTTCTCACCAGCTTCCTTTTAGTTGTTCTCGATCTGAGAGATGATCTTGGCATACATATCACCGCTAAAACTCCACGATTCTAAACACTGTATCTTTATGAAATTTTCGACGCCAGGTCTATTTAACAGCATTGTAGATTCTCTGTTCAAGCGAAGTTTTTATAAATCTAATTAATGTAGATTCTACAGCCATAATAGAAAGGTGATAGTAGGATGCCTGAGAAAAAACCACATTTAAACCTAGTAGTAATTGGTCACGTAGACCACGGCAAAAGCACCCTAATGGGAAGATTCCTCTATGAAGTAGGCGCAGTAGACCCCCGAATCATCCAGCAGTACGAAGAAGAAGCTAAAAAGCTGGGAAGAGAAACATGGAAATATGCCTGGGTACTCGACAAGCTCAAAGAAGAAAGAGAAAGAGGACTGACAATCGACCTAGGATTCTACAAGTTCGAGACAAAGAAGTACTTCTTCACACTAATTGACGCTCCAGGCCATAGAGACTTCGTAAAGAACATGATCACAGGAGCAAGCCAAGCAGACGCCGCAGTACTCGTAGTATCCGCAAAAGAAGGAGAATTTGAAGCTGGAATCAGCCCCGCTGGACAGACAAGAGAGCACGTCTTCCTCGCAAAAACGATGGGAGTAGATCAGCTAATGGTATGTATCAACAAGATGGACACAGTTAACTATAGTAAGGAGAGATACGAAGAAATCAAGAAGATACTAACACGCCTTCTCAAAATGGTAGGGTACAAGGTAGACGAAATCGCCTTCATTCCCACATCTGCATGGTACGGAGACAACGTGACAAAGAAAAGCGACAAAACTCCCTGGTATGATGGTCCAACAATGCTAGAGGCATTCGACAACTTCAAAGAGCCCCCAAGACCAATCGACAAGCCTCTCAGAATACCTATCCAGGACGTCTATACAATCAAAGGTGTTGGAACAGTACCTGTCGGTAGAGTAGAGACAGGAGTACTCAGAGTAGGAGACAAGGTGATCTTCAACCCACCCAAGGTGGTAGGAGAAGTTAAGTCCATCGAGACCCACCACACACCAATACAAGAGGCAGTACCAGGCGACAACATAGGATTCAACGTTAAGGGTGTAGAGAGAAGCCAGCTAAGAAGAGGAGACGTGGCTGGACATGTAGACAACCCGCCAACAGTGGCAGAAGAGTTCACAGGAAGAATCTTTGTCATCTTCCACCCAACAGCGATAGCCGCTGGCTATACACCAGTACTTCATGTACACACAGCGACAACGCCAGTAACTTTCGCAGAACTACTCCAGAAGATAGACCCACGCTCTGGTTCAGTAGCAGAAGAAAAACCACAATTCATAAAACAGGGTGACGCCGCAGTAGTAAAGTTCAAGCCAAGGAAGCTGGTAGTCATCGAGAAATATTCAGAGATTCCACAGCTAGGCAGATTTGCTGTCAGAGACTCTGGCAGAACGATTGCAGCCGGAGTGGTACTCGACGTTAAGAAGGCTGAAGGATACTAAAAAATCAATTTTTTCCTTGGTAGAAACATTTTTAATACAAGTTTTCTTTCTTTAACGGACATCTCCTGTAGTGGTGAAAACAATGCCAGGAAAAGTTAGGATAAAACTGGTCAGTACATCGGTCGAAGACCTTAACGCAGTATGCGAAGAAATAAAAAAGATAGCTAAAAGGACTGGAGTAAGAATGCGTGGACCAATACCCTTGCCTATAAAAAGGCTAAAAGTTGTCACGAGAAAAGCCCCATCCGGACAAGGCTACGAAACATTTGACAGATGGGAACTTAGAATACACAAAAGAATAATCGACATGGACGCTGACGAAAAAGCAATGAGACTTCTAATGAGAACAAGGGTTCCGCCGTCAGTCAGAGTAGAGATAGAAGTTAAAATGTAAAATAACCGTTGAAACACCTCTATCTCAAAATAAAGGATATTAAGGTTTTACACAATAATTTTCCCGAGGGCCCCGTAGCGCAGTTGGATAGCGCGGCGGCCTCCTATATTCGCCGCGTAGATGCCACTTATGGGGTTAGCCGCAGGTCCCGGGTTCGAATCCCGGCGGGGCCGCCAAAAACCCTTTTTGCTTCTCTCTAGTTATTGTTTTGATGGAGAAGAGGTTGAAATCCTACTCTAGGCTTGCTAGGATTGATCATGGTGTTCTTACAGCCATTGCTGTTGTTGCTGGAGGTATTTCTAGTGGTGTAATGGATTTCACTAAGCTTTTCTTGGCAGTTATTTCCGCTTTTTTTGCGGAGGTTTTTCTTTTTGTCACTAATGACATCTTGAACATCGAGGAAGATAGGCTTAATAGTCCAGACAGGCCACTTGTAACAGGTGAGGTTTCCTTTAGGGAGGCTTGGACTATTTCTGCTGTTTCGCTGGCTATAGCTGTTTTTCTCTCTTATTTTATCGGCTTTGTGGCCTTTCTCATAATGGTAACTGTTTTGGCTATCGGATTTGTGTATAACTGGGCGTTGAAAAAGGTTGGCTTTTTGGGCAACGTTATTGTTGCAGCTGTAACAGCATCGTCCTTTCTTTATGGAGGAGCTGCTACTGCTGGGTATATCGGAGAAAAGATCTTCCTTTACTTTTTGATAGCATTTACAGCCAATGTCGGCAGAGAGATAGTTAAGGGAATCAGAGATATTAAGGGCGATCTTCGGGCTGGAGTAAGAACTGTTGCTATATTGTTTGGAGAAAAAAGTGCTGGTTTGGTTGCAGCGTTTTTCATGATTGTTGCTGTAGCTTTGAGCTTTTTTGGTTTAAAGTATACATCAAAGCCTGTAATTTATATGGCTCTAATATCGGTGACAGATTTCTTGTTCATGTATTCTTCAGCAGCAATAGTTATGTATCCGCGTTTCGAAGTGGCCGATAAAGTGAGAAAAATAACTCTACTGGGTATGGGACTTGCGATAATAGCGTTTATGTTTTAACCGAACGGAAAATGCTTATCTATATCTCTGTTTGAGATAGATGGGGGATACTTGAAATGTCGACCGTTGGTAGAATGATAGAAGAGCTGACGAATCCTAGAAAGATCTCCCTCATAATATTAGCGATTTCTATCGTGACAGCATCTGGAATATTTTTTGTTCTTGTAAATAGACCCGCGCCTATGGCTGGAACTAGTTTTATATGGCCTGCGGTTAACGGAGAAACAAGTACCGAGTTTTTGATTATTGTATTCATGTATAGTTTGGCTTTAGGAGGTCTTTGGCTTATATACGATGCAACTAGGCACAAGTATAGGGGTGACTATATCAACCAAGTATTGCTTGGCGGTTCGTTGATCTTCGTCCTAACATTGATAATGCTTTTAGTCATCTCTAATGTGATGAAATGAAAAAAGGTGTTTTACAAAAACTGTTTTCACAAAATTACATTTATGTAATTTATGGTCCTCCTCTCACATACAAGACCACAATTGCGCTACATATTCTTCGCATGTATAAAGGAAACAAAATATATGTGGGGCTGGGAAAACACGCATATTTAAGGCCTATTTTAAAAGATATACATTTCATGCCTATTAGAGACCTGAAAGAAGAATTAGAATTTATACTTCGGCTACCTTTTATTCAAAAAGTTGATAACTCTTTAATAGTATATGATGGATTTGGCGCTAACTTGTTTCCTTTAAGAGCATTTTATCCGGAAAATGTTGTTATGCGTCTGGCTTCTTTCATTCTAGCATACTTGAAATATGTATCTCTAGCCCATAGCTCGAAAGCTGTTGTGGTTATTGAGGGGGGAGATTTTCCTCTTTTTAAAAGGGTTTTGCAAGAGTACAGTAGCTTATTTATTAAAACAAAAGTTTCAGGCAATTCTGTTACTCTATATGTTTTGGACAATAGGTTTTCACATATAACTTCCTTGAAGCTTTTTATTGAGGAAATCTTGGAGAAGAAAGATGAGCGAGAAGACTATTAAAATAGAATCTGAGTGTAAGGAAAAAAGCAAGGTATTGACAGATATTATAGGTAAGCTTGGGAGAAAGTTTGTATTTGTAGCTGATGGGGGCGATATAACTGTTCCGTGCGAGCTTATTGACAGCTGTTTTGGCGATATGACCGTGGCTGTTTTTGTCTTTTCAAGAGTTAGCGGCATAGAGAACGTCGTTATTGGAGTGGATCCTGGTAGGTCGAATATCGGTGTTGTAGTTCTCTTAGACCAATATATTGTATATAAAGGGGTCTTTAGAAAGGAAGGATGTCTCTTGAAGGGGGCTATCTTGTTAAAGAAGTATTTCAGCAATATTATCATATTTGTTGGAGACACGCCTTTAGCAAGAAGCCTTATAAATGAACTGAAGACACATAACTTTAAGGTAGTAAAGGTGCCTGAGAACTTACCTAAATTTCATATTGACTATTCGAGTTCTAGGCAGCATAAATCTAATACTAAACATGTATATGATGCTCTTCGTATAGCTCTCTATGGCTTATATCTTTACGAACAAGGACAGTTACAGTCATTTGACTAGCGTTTTTTTGCCTTCTTGATAATCACAGCCTTGGGTTTCCAATTTATCTTTCTTCCACAACGGGGACACACTCCCCCCACACTACCATATATCTCTAGAAGATTAGGAATCTTTTTGTCCTTATAGAATACATATCCACAGTTATGGCACACTACTTTATATACCATCATATTAAAATCAGCATATACTTACTTTTAGATCTCGGTGTTAGAAAAAACTTTCAGCAAACGATCGTTTAGGAGAAAAAATCACGCCAAACTTATATTACCTTTTAATCCTCATTAATGAGGATTTATAGAGGTGACATGTGTGGACAGAGGAAAAATATTGAAAACAATTGCAAAAATACCGTTGACGATTCTCGACAAGGCAGGTTCACCAAAGGTTGTCATAGCCACGATCTTGATTCTAGCGTTCCTCATAACATTACTAGCTCGCCTTGCACCGATGAAATGGGGAATATATCTCAACGAATTCGACCCATACTACGAGTTTTACCTCGCCGAACAAATACTGGACCATGGAGATGGTAACGTTTTGAAAGGAATACTCTGGTGGTATCACTGGTGGTTTGAGGATCCAAAACCTAAAGATCTACTTTTCTGGTACCCTGGGGGCAGAGATTTACGAAGGACGAGCCAACCAGGCGCAGCTTTCTTTTCATCAACGTTATATGTGATATTCTCTTCGCTAGGCGTAGATACTAGCCTATATGTTGTCCATGCATTTATCCCTCCAGTGGGTGCAGCTTTTGCGGTTTTTGCCGCTTATCTGCTTGGAAAGGAGCTTCGCGATGAAAGTGTAGGCGTTTTGGCTTCTGTGCTTATCAGCGTTAGCTGGGCTTTTATGTATAGGACTAACTTCGGCGCAAAACACGAAGGACTGGCAATTCCTTTCATGTTATTTGCCATGTATTTTTTCATAAAAGCCTATAGGGAGAACTCCACCCTAAATGCTCTTATTGCTGGAATATTTCTTGGCCTCGTTGTGCTTTCATGGGGTGCATATCTTTATCCATGGAACTTTATAGCTCTGGTAACCCTTGTATGGCTTCTATTCCATCCAGATGATGCCAAGTTGGCAAAGGCATTCCTCATTGCTGACATTATAATGACTCTGTTTATCGCCACGCTTCCTAGAGCAGGTCCTGGAGTCGCGTTTATATCGTTAGCAGCGATTGTGCCAGATACCGCTCTGGTAGCATCTATAATGACTCTTACTGGAACACTGTCTCCTTCGATGAAGAAGAGCAATTTAAAGAAGTCTCTTCCATATCTGGCTGGTGGCATTATATTAGTGTTAATAGTCCTAGGCGTCACTGGGGTCTTAGCAAAACTTCCTGGAAGGATTCTAGCTGTTGTTCTACCACTCATAAGAGAGACCGGTGTTACGACAGTTGCAGAGCACGCGATTCCCACATGGGCTTCCATCTTTCAGGATTACCAGTCGGCTCTACTCTTCGGGATATTTGCTGCATATATATACTTCGTTGAATTCAAGAGGAATTTCGAGAAACTCTTTGTAGCATTATTCTTTACAACAGCATTGTATTTTGCAAGCACAATGGTAAGACTTACACTAATACTTTCTCCTGCCACAGCTATTGCAGCGTCCATAGGATTTGTAGAGATAATTGATAGATTGATGGAATTGCTAAGCTGGGAGCCGAGAAAGGTTTCACGCAGGAGCTATAGTAAGGAAATAGTTGTAGTAGCACTAGTGATCCTTATACTTGGTTTTTCGCCTGCTATACTTGCAACAAAAGTCCCGGTAAACTCTCATCAGCCACCACTTATATTATCTTCATCCATACCGGTTGTGAGATACGACTACGAGTATCTAGACTGGATCTCGGCGCTTGAGTGGATACAACAAAATGTTCCAGAAGACTCTGTGATAGCAACTTGGTGGGACTATGGTTATTGGATCAGCGTCAATACTCGCAGAAAAACGACATGCGATAACGCAACCCTGAACACCAAACAGATACAGAAAATAGCTAGAGCCCTCATGTCCGATGAAGAAGAAGCTGTTAGGATATTCAAGGAGTTAGGCGTAGATTATGTAGTCGTTTACGAGCCTTTACAAAAACTCACCTTACAGACTGGCATGGAAGTATACTTCTCAATTCTACACCCTGCGTTTGGAGGAGATATCGCGAAGAGTGCACAGATGCTTAGATGGATAGGTTGGAGTCCATCACAATACCTTTATGGTTATGGAAATGGAACATATGCCTACATCGAACAGGGCAACTTTAGAGTATATGTGTTGGTGCCAGCTAATAACCCCAAGGCACTAAATGCAACACTCTATAAAATGGTCTACACTAAGAACTATAAACAGAGCTTATTCATATTCGAAAAGTTCATGGGACAAAAACTGCCTGGATATAATGGTCCAATATATGAAATACAGCCACTAAAGCATTTCGAACTCGTATATGTTTCAGAACCAAACGGATGGGTTAAAGTATTCAAGGTAAAATATCCATAATTTTAGCATTTTAGCATTGTTTTTTAAACATTAGTAGTTTCATCTTTCTTCTGTATTCTCCATAAGGGTCTTCAGGAGAAAACTTTGCTGGATGAGGCGATTTTACCGGTCCCCCGCAATATGGGCACTTATCTTCGCGTAAAGTGTAGCGCCCACACACGGTACATCTTCTAAGGAGACCTCTTCTACCCATATATTCTCACTTCTTTATCCTCTGGAATGTATAACTGCATCCCTCTTTTTTGGCTGTACTCTCTGTAACTTTGAGAATCTCTTTTAAGACTTTCTCTGCAGTCTTATAGTTTAAGGCTTCTATGTCGAGCTTATATTTTGGTGCACCCATTGTGTAAAAACGTATTGTCACATTGTCGGGTAGTTTAACTTTTTTCTCCCATTCTGTGAGCACTTTCTTTAGCTTTAAAAGCCCGTCTTTTCCTATACACTGTATCACGAATATACCGCTGATCTTCGCTTTAGGAATTCTAATGTTTGTTTTCGCTATGTCCGCTAGAACCTTTGCCCAATCCTCAGGTACACCAGCTTCGATTAATGCCTCAGGTCCTCTAAGATGTGCTTCTTCCAGCCCTCTATATATCTCGCCATAGTGGTCTTCTATCTTCCATCCAGCTTTTTCGTATGCGTCGTCAAGCGTTTTGCCGAGGCGTTGTGCAGCTAGTTCTAGAATTTTTTCTGCACGTTGAGCTCTCTTCCACTCGATCATTTTCTCTTTTCTTTCGCTATCGCTGACCTTTCTCAAAGACACATCTACTAGTTTTTTAGCGCGATTTACCCTGATCACTTTAAAGACTTTTTTCTGTCCTATTTTTAAGACCTCACGTATTCCTCTAAACCATGTGTGGCTGATTTCATTTAGAGGAACATAGGCTTCAAGACCCCCATACTCATCAAGTTCGACAAAAGCCCCATGATCATATATCTCCTTTACAGTACCTATTACAAGTTCATATACCCTGGGAAGTTTTTCTCTCTTTCTTACCATGCAAGAATCACCCTGTATGATGACAGTTTACTATATTTTTAGCTTTCCTACAGAAACAATATGATAGGAGAATTTCAAAAGAAACTATTAATAAGACTATTCTTTAGTGAAGAACTTCTATTATCTCCCCAAGAATCTCTGCCTTACCGCCAGTGGGTTTGGCTAACACTCTTCCACAGGAACTGCATTTTACTTCAAGTGTGGAATGGCTGAACACTATCTGCTCATTTCCACAATCCGGGCAACGGACTTTAATGAAAACGCTTCTTGGTTGAGGTATCAGTATTTTTCTCCTCTTCATGTCTTACACCTTAATGTACTTTTTCTACAATTTCAAGTTTCTTCAATCTAATACCTTCCTTGTGATACGTATAGCCGCATACAGTGCAACGAAGCTTGAGTACTTGCTTTTTCGTAACCTTTGCAGTTTTCTTTTGTTCAGGCTTTCTTTTAGAGCCATAGCCTTTCTGTTTCATGAGATATCTGCGCTGTCCCTGTGCAAGTGTTCTACGTTTGCCTGGCTTATAGAGCATTACCTCGTGCTCTGTATGCTTTCTACATTTGGGACAATAGGTCCTAATTCTACTTGGAACTTTCATTACTGCATCAACCAATCCCATTACGTCGCTGTCAATTTAAACTTTAGCCTCTCATTTTCTTTAAGATAAGACGTCTAACTGAAGGATATTATAGAATCAAGGATTTTCGAGAGATTAAAAGCTACTTCTTCTTGCAAAAATCTTAATAATCGTCTTTGTTGTATGCCTTGTTTGGCTATTAAAATGAGGGATCTGAAATGAAGTTTTGTCCTAAATGTGGATCAGTGATGGTCCCCACAACTGTTAATGGCGAAAAAGTATTGAAGTGTAGGTCTTGTGGATACACAGAACCTTTAAATACTTCTTCAAAAGGCTACCGTGTCAAGCAAAAGTTAGAGAAAAAGCCGCTAGACAAGATACAGATCGTAGACATCGACGTGTCGACACTACCTGTTGTTACTTTCAAGTGTGAAGCATGTGGAAATGACAAAGCGTATGTTTTCGAGGTGCAAACACGGTCTGCAGATGAACCCGCTACCAGGATATACATCTGCACAAAATGTGGAAAAAGATACCGAGAATACCAGTAGAGGTTTCATGTTAAAATACTCGATATATTAATCAGCGCCTAATTCTTTATTTTGAATTGGTGACCATAAGTGAGCATGAGGCTTGTATTTCCAGATGCACGTGAATGGAGATATATTATAGAGAGCCTGGCAACGATCATCGATGAGGCAAACTTCATCGCATCAGAAAACGGTCTCAGCTTAAGAGCTCTAGATCCCGGCCGAATTGCTATGGTTGAGCTAGACATGCCACGCGAGATTTTTGAGGAATATGAGGCAGAGGGAGAAGTGAAAATAGGCGTGAATTTTGACGATTTCAATAAGATTATCAAGCGCGCGAAAGCGGACAACAAGCTGGTACTTGAAGTGAAGGAAAACAAACTGATAGTCATTCTCCAGGGGAGAGTTGAAAGACGATTCACTTTACCGCTCTTAGATATTGCTGGCCAAGAACTACCAGAGCCTAAGCTCAACTTGACAGTTATGGCGAAAATGCTCAGCGACACTTTCAGGGATGCGCTTAAAGATGCTTCACTAATGTCGGAATCCATCAGACTAAAGGCTATGGAAGATCGACTAATTCTTCAGGCAAAAAGTGATAAAGGAGAGCTGGAAGCCGTATTCACATTAGAGGCTGGAAGCCTGTTAGATCTGGAGATTACGGAACCTGCTGAATCGAGTTATGGACTAGACTTTTTGGAGAAAATTGTCTCGAAAGCATACCGTATTAGTGACATAATAACACTTCAGTTTGCCACAAATATGCCGTTGTCTATGACATTTGATATCGCTGGAGGAGGTTCGTTAAAGTATCTGTTAGCGCCAAGAATGGAGTAAAAACGGTATCTTTAACTATGCATATAATATTTACCGAAGAAGATTACAAAAAATATCCATTTTTGCCAGAAGCTATAAGACTTATCGAGAAGGCTGGGTTAACCCTTGACGATATTGGAGAGGGCGAGATAGGACTAAAGATCCTTGAGTCTGCCAAGAAAAGAGTTTTAGATGTAATAGTAAATAGAGAGTATCCTGATCCTGTCGACGATGCGGATCTTGAAGTAGCATATTTTGTTTCTTCGCTAATTATAATTAGCGAAATAGGAGATAATTTCCTTGCAGAACGTTATGCTACTGTTTTCAGCAAAAAAATCGGAAAATTTTTAGAGCAAGAGCTTAGGAAGGGGGAGTCTATCGATACGAGTATAACTAAGCTTATCTATATTGGGAAACAGATTTCGAGCTGGAATGTTTCTTTGAGAAATGGTGAGCTAAAGATTTTTTTCAAGGATTTCGTGAATCTTGCCCCTGAATACAGGGGGCCCTGGAAGCTTGTGAATAGAGTGTTAGATAAAGGATTCTTGACTATAAGTCCTGCCGAGCTTGCAAGGCTTCTTGAGACTGGTGTTAAGAAGTATGTTTTGTCTCTCATAGAAAATATCAAGGTAAACTATGAACAGCTTCCCGAGAGCTTCTACATGGTTATAGAGGAGGTATCAAGGACGTGGTCCCAGATAAAGTCTAACTTTGCCTCGATAAGAGGCAAGATTGAGGTCGAGAAAATTCCAGGACTGTTCCCGCCGTGTATTCAGTCACTTATAGATTCCTTAAAGGCTGGGAAAAACCTGCCTCATAGTGCACGTTTTGCTCTTGCTTCTTTCTTATTAAACATAGGCTATTCGGTCGATGAAGTTCTAGAAGTTTTCAGTTTTAGCCCAGACTTTCGTGAAGACCTTGCAAGATACCAGATAGAACATATCGCGGGGCTACGCGGCTCTAGAACTAAGTATTCTCCCTATAAATGTGATAACATGCGCTCATTAGGATTGTGTAGGTGGCAGTGCAGGGGCATTAGACACCCCCTACAATTCTTCTTCAGAGCGGTAAGAGGAAGAAAACCCGAGGTGAAGGAAGTTGGATGAAAAAAAGGCTACATTAGCTCTAATAAGATCTTTGTTCAGAAAATATTATCGAGATGCAAAGATAATGCCTCCTCCCAAATTGGAACAAAGAGAGTTCGCATTTATACCGTTTGATGCAAAGGGTATGATAAGACATATTTCCTTTAACGATGCCGCAGACCTGAAAAATTATATTTTGTCCAATATTCCTCGCCACGTCTATTATTCATCTTCTTATTATGAGAATCCTGCCGCGGAAAGAATGGATGAAAAGGGATGGCTCGGCGCTGACTTAATCTTTGATATAGATGTCGATCATATAGATACACCATGCAAGGTTTTTCACGATCGCTGGCATTGTCGAGAGTGTGGTGCCTCAGGATGGGGATTTGTTACGTCTTGTCCAAAATGTGGTAGTGAGCGTATATCTCGCGATACATGGGTTTGTAGAACATGTATAAATGTGGCTAAAGACGAATTGATTAAGCTAATAGAATTTCTTGAAAGTGATTTCGGAATTTCGAGAAAAGAAATGTATGCGGTGTTTTCTGGTCATAGGGGATTCCATTTACACGTTGAAAACAAGGCCGTGATTGACCTAGATCAGGACGCTAGAAGGGAGATCGCTGATTATGTTAGAGGTGTAGGGATTGACCCACCCTTGTTCTTAAAAAAGATTAAGAAAAAATTCGTTTTTAAATACGATATATTAACCCCAGGGTGGCCTGGTAGGATAGCAAGATATCTTTTATTCAAATATGGCGAAAATGATCCTGATTTCTCACTAGAGAAACTTCGCTTTTCTCTAGATAGATGGAAAAAAATCATTAATGATGCTATTGACTCAGAAAAAGTCGTTATAGACGAGAAAGTGACAATCGATATTAAGCGCCTCATCAGGCTTCCCCAAAGTCTTCACGGGAAAACTGGTCTAAAAGTTCTTAAAATAGACATCCATGAGCTTGAAGAGATAGACGTTATAGAGAAGTCGAAAGTCTTTACCCAAGGGGATGTAATAGTTTCCGCATCTTATGTTCCCAGGCGAATTTTAAACCATGAATTCAGCGAGAACATTAACTCAAGCAATCTTAGAGTTCCATTATATCTCGGAATATATTTGGCTTTAAACGGAGATACTGTGATTAAAGGCTTCGTCTAGTTCTCCCAGTTTTTGCTTTTGAGGAAATCTTTTACAATATGTGGCTGTTCTTTTAAAATCCTGTTTATTATTCGGCTCTCCTTTAAAAGAAATATTTCCCAGCTTCGCAGTGAAGGACAGATAAAACATCCAGTCCTATAGAAACCTATCTCGTAGAGAGGGTTTATCTTTATTTTAGACTTATACAAGAACATTTGGACGTAATGTGTTCCCCACATTTTAAGCGGTGCTACTACTGTCCAGTTTTCTTCTCTCCTTATCGGAGGTCGTATACTCCTACTTCTAGACTCGGAATCCCTATCACCTATCACTACAACAACGTTCTTTTCTTTCGAGACTTCCCTTACCTTCTTGTGAAGCGCTTTTACTTTTAGCTCGGTGCACCAGCGGTTCTCATGTGTTGGTAAACCCCTTAACGCTATATTCTCTCTTACTGGGGCATAGATTTTTTCTATTCTTATGCCTAACTTGTCCGATAAATAATCGATGTATTCCGTGTTTTCCCTAAAGTCAACACCAGTATCTACATAGATTCCAGTTATTTTTTCTTTATCCCATACTCTTAGCGCCAACAATAAAACTGTTAGAGAGTCTTTCCCTCCACTGAGGGGAACTATTATCTCGTCGGGTTCTGAAACACTTTTTAGTATTTTTAACGAATAATGAACATGAAAATCTAAAACATATTCGTTCGCGTTTATTATATCTCCCATGGTGATTTTGCACTCATACTTTCTTTCTTGTTTTTCTTCTACTAACGGTAATCCTGTATCGGGAAAAACAAGTTTTGCTACAAGTTTTCCACAATCAAAGACAAGATGTCTACCCGTCATTTTTCTCAGAAGCAAAGGTAAAGTATACTTTTCTCCGATTAGTTTCTCTAACATGGCTATACTTGATCTTGTGTACACAAAAAACAAATCCATGCTTGGATGTTTTTCGGCAATAAGTTGAGGAAGAAGCCTGTGGTCGAAAATGTATATATTTCTCCAAGAAACTCCTAGTCGAAAGATCGCTCTCGCATTTTCTATTGCCTTAGCAATGGCTATAGTTCTAGCATTTCTAACCTTGTTGTATCTTAGCCTGTATAACACGACATTATATCCGACAATATTTGAGAGATTTAAGAACTTTGCCTCCTGGCGACCCAGCAAAACTATTATTGGAACTTTATCTTCTTCGCTCTGCAATATATTTAAAGCTGCTTCTTCGTCACGCTTTCCTTTAAATGTTTTCACCTCTATGCTCCATCCCTTGTAGAATGTATTCAGAGCAGCTTTTACGGCATCTCTATCCTTTTTTCCTCTAACGTATATTTTCAGCATTGAAATATGTCCTCTAAAAAAGCCATTTAAAGACAAAATAGTTGATCTTGTTCTCCTTGGGATCACGATATGCTAGGAGAAACTTTTTTCGAACAGAATGAGATAACCGTCCCGCTCTTATAATTTCAAGTGGGTCTAGCTTACTCTTATAATGAAGAACGTGGACGAGGAAGGGTGCATGATCTATTCCTGGCCCAAACTTATATACAGCGAACGTTGAGCCAAACTTCATTCCTGATTTTACAATGTATCCTCGATCTCTGAGGTCCTTGTATACCGCATAAGCATCTTCGAAGTTCTCATAATTTGTTAACGCTACTTCGAAAATTTTCTCGAGATTAACGGTTTCTCCACTCGGTGTACGTACTACTAGTTTCCCCTTTTCTACAAGATATACCGCATCAAAATAGGATAACTCCAGCTCCTTTTTCACATCAGGTGTTTTAGGCTTCGGCACTGTAAAGAATCTTCCAAAGAACCCATCTTTAAAGTAAAGCTTGTTTGCCTTCTCTATATCAAACACTACTATTCTATTCCCAATCAACATTGCATCGTATACTTCATTGTTCTCCGCCACTCTACCTCCCTTTTTAAGTTGTTCTAAACAATACAACGGTGACCACGATTAAAATAATTCTTACGAGTGTCATTTTAATCACGACTTTCATCCTTATAATACTTTATAAGAGGTCTGAGAACACTCTAAAGCTGTGCTTTGGTTCTTTGCCTTTAAACTGTGTGAAAATAGATAAAGGACATATTTTAGTTGTGGGAAGAACGGGGTCTGGAAAAACTAACAGTGTTAAAGTACTAATTGAAGAAATAGTCAAGAAACATCGACAGGTTTCTATTCTTGTACTTGATTGGGCTGGAGAATACGATATCGAAGGATTTCTTAAACTTAAGCCAAGCGAAAATTTCCGGTTCAACATAGCTTCTACCTTTTCTGATGACTATGACCAGTTTGTCGAGTTCTTGGTTGATGTTTTTTCATCAATATATGAGCTAACAGAACCTCAAGCCTACATGCTCTACAAATCCCTTGAGAAACTCAGCCCACCCATAAAGTTACATGACATAATAGACTCTATTGAGAACCTAGAGGTCAGAAACTACAAGGAAATCGACATAAAAGCTGCATTGCTTAGAAGACTAGAACCTCTCAATAACGGTATTCTAGGTAAAGTTCTAAATGGAAATACGGATTTTGATATTTTCCTAAATAAGAACGTTATCATAGACCTAAGTAGTATAAAAAGCATTAAACATAAAATTTTGCTGACTTTAATTATTTTAAGAAAAATCTATGACTACAATCTTAAACGTGGTTTTTCCGATAATATAAATCACATAACCGTTATAGAAGAAGCCTGGACCGTTCTACCCTACAGAAGACGTGAGGACCCTCCAAGCATAGGTGAACGATTATTTCTAGAACTAAGAAAATATGGTGAATGCTTAGTCGCTGTAACCCAGTCAATTACCGATGTTTCTGAAAGAGTTGTAAAAAACGTCAACCTGATTATCGTGCATAGGACATTACAAAAAGACCTAGAGATTCTGGGAAAATATTTTTCAGAACAACTAAAGCTTCTACCCAAAAAAGTAGGTGAAGCATTAATCATTACCGAAGATATGGAAATAAAAAAGATAAAGGTAAGAAAGTCAAAAACATGACACAAGTAACAACATATTTTATTACTTAGGCGATTGATGATATGAGGTGATTGTGTGGCTCGAAGAGAAAGAAGACTCCGCCTAAGACACAGGAACGATGTCCCAGAAGGCCAATCCAGAATGAACCCAGACACAATGAAGGAACTTAGAATCGAGACTATAATAGAAGTCGTAATAGCTGGGAAGAAGAGATTACATTTCACAGTTCTACCAAACGATAATGTTCCCAGAAACGAAGTATGGTGCAATGAAGAAGAACTAAGAAACCACGGAATCGCAGATTATACAATCGCAACCGTTCGAGCTGCCCAAGGGTGATATATATGTCAAACATGTCGGTTGCAGATGTAAAACTTATCTCATATATAAGAAGAGAACTACTTCTCTCCCGTGACATGCTCAATGAGATAACTAGGGTACTTAAATCTATGGACTCGATCGACAAGGAAGACTCTAGAGAAAGGTTAGAACATATTAGAAGTTCTAAGAAAGACGTAGAGACAATACAGTTAGACTTCCTGAATTATATTTCTAAGATCTCAAAGGGCATGACGCATAGAGAAGACTGGCTGAGAGTAGAATCAAAGATATCTAATATAACAGACAAGTTCAGTGGAATATCATATAGGCTAGGGTTTCTACTAGAAAAAAACTGGAGTGTGCCAAGAGACATATTAGACAAACTTACAATAATAAGTTCAACTCTAGACAAGATGATACAGAGCCTTGATATCATATTAGTCAAAACTTCCGAGGATCCGGAGACGGCCCTAAAAAGTATAAAGAATCTATCAAAAATAGAGAGTGAAATAGACTTCCATTATAGAGATGTTCTATTCACCATACTTGACTCGAACATTTCCCAAAGCAGCATGCTACTGTTACTTAACATAGCCGAGATGCTTGAAGAAAGCTCTGACATACTCAATGATGCAGCCAACGACCTCTACATAATACTGTTTGACCTAGTATAATGGATATAACTATTTGAGAAAATCGAATAATGTAGTCTGCCTTTTTCCCTCCAATATATGTTCTTCCTTTACGCCGAAATACTCTAGAATCCTAATTGCGGCAGGGATTATTTGGCGTCTAATGTAATACTCAACGTCAACTTCTCCATAATCCTTTATAAGGAAAAACGGTTTTGCTCTACTGGATATCTTTTCGCCCCCGCGTTTTGTAATAATGTATCCTATCTTCATGCCCTTTCTGACCCTATATCCCATTTCTCTCATTATTTTGGCGGCTGTAACATGAGGTGCATCGACTTCGTAGTCGAAAATATCCTTGCTCAACGTTTTCCATATAACCAATTTCCCTAGAGACACTTCTCCCCTTCTTAACTTCTCGATAACTTCTCTAACATAATCAACTGCCTTCCACGGATCCTCTTCCTTCAAAACTATTTCAATAACTTTTTCCTGAACTTCTTTAGATATTTCTGCCCAATCACCTCTAACTGCCTCTAGTCCAACAACATCTATTCTACCATCTTCAAGTAAACCACAATACCTCTTTTTCGCCTCTGTGAAGAATACCTTTACATAAACCTTGTCAACTTTCACATCAAAACCTAGCTCTCTCTCAACAAATTCTATAAGCTTTTCAACCTTCTCCTTATCATAATTCACAAAGACACTATCAGTGTCTCCATAAATTACATCCAATCCAAGCTTCTTTGCAAAATCGATTGTTTTCCTTATAAGCATTCTACCCCATGCCGTTGTGGCCTCGGCGACTTCTCTCATATACCATCTAGCATCGACCCAGCCACAATACCCGTAAGTAGCATTTGCTATAACCTTGATAGCCCTCTGCCTCTCATCGAGTATCCTATATTCACTACTAGATGGATTTAATGTCTTCATTTTTTCTCTAATCTCCTTCCTAGCATTCAAGAGTCTCTGGAGAACTTTCTTGTAAAATCCCGGCGGCTCCTTTTTGAACCTATGACCAACCTCAGGCGCTGTCCACACATCTTTCTTATCTACATCTTCGCCAGGCGGAACATAAGTATCGGGTGATACATTATACCGAATCATTATGTTCGGGTACATGGAGGAAAAATCTATAACAGCTATATTTTTGTGTACACCCGTTTTTGGCTTAAGTACAATAGCTCCTTTATAGGTCTCATATCCTCTCGCCTTCCTATTAGGCACTAACTCATTATACTTATATGCCTGCCTTATCAAGTGCCATTCAACCCTGTTTCCAACAGACGCTGAAAATACCTGATCTAATGGTAATCCGACGATGCTAGAAAGCTGTATACCGAATGGAAGAATCTTTTCTGCCAACCCATATGTGCTACGTACATCGTCTTCAGCATATTTCAAGAGAATTTTTCTTTTCTCCAGATCATCCCAATACTCATACACCAAGTTTGCATCTATTAATACACGTTCATTCTTTCTCATAACACCCATATAGTCGGCAACATTCTCCAGCGATTTCACTTTAACCTCATAGATCTCCTCGGCATACTCGTAAAGATCAACATTAGCACGTCCTATAACCGAATAGTGCCCATACACGCTTGGCGCTGGAGAGCTACCGCTACGCGCAACGCTAAGCTTAACCTTCTGTTTGGATGCACGCGCTATAATGTAAGGCCAATCAAACCTGTTACTGTTATATCCGACAATGACATCTGGATCGTTTGTAACCATGTCTTCAACAAAATTCTTTAGAAGTTCCGTATCATCATGATCCTTTGCCTGAAACAACCGCAATTTTCCATCAAACATTCTCCCAATAATTATGACCGGGTCCCTATCTGGGTCAGGTTCGCCAAAACGATTGTAACACTCTATATCAAATGCATACACCTTAAGATCTGGCAAGCTTCTATCATCTAAGTGTTTAGGCGGTTCCATAGCTAGGTATACTGCATCAACCCTCCAATCCTTGTGCGCTGATAACCTTTCGACCTTAACCCTGTGCCAGCTACTGGGATAAATGTCGTTGTCAACCATATACCTCATGTAAAATCTAATATCTGCCTCGAGAACTTCCTTAACAAAAGGCAGTTTAGACACAACTTCCCTTGCTTTAGGAACGTTTCTAGGGTTCGAAATCGTCACTTTTACGGCTTTGATCTTTTTACCAAAATACTTCTTCTCAACAACTTCTACACTCAAAACATTGTAGACCGACAAAGATCCTCTAATTCGCCTTAATTTTTCCTCATCAATATCTTCTATCAACACGTAGAAATACGGTCTGAATTTTCTATCAATAACAACTATCCTCCTTCCACTTCTATCAATTCCCCACATTCTAATTTCGGGAACTCCACCAACAACATCATAGTTTATATCCAGTAGCCAAAAATCTACAGTCTCGACCATAACTGCCTCAAAATTTATAACTATTACGAATAGAAAAAGGCTGTTCTACGAACACTTAGACTTTAAGAGGATAAGTCAGGCTCTTCTCAACAACGTTATCCTTCATAATTACTAGGACGTCGATGCCGTCCCCACTTGCAATGTCTCTCTTCAACGCAGAATCTATAGCCTTTATTGCGAGTTTTTCAGCCTCATCTATCTTCATGTCCTTCGAATACACTGTTTCTATAACACTTATAGCTAGCCGTGCCCCCGACCCTACGGCAACATAATCCTCCTCTATAATAGCACCTATAGGATCCAGCGAATATAGATGGGCACCAGTTTCATCTAATCCCCCCACGATAACCTCCGCATAATAGGGAGAGTGTCTTCTCTTATAGAGTATCGCAGACAAAAGCTTAGCGGCAGTCCACACAGTGGGGCTCATCCCAGAATCAAGCTCGTAGAGCTTCATCTCAGCCTCAAGCATTCTCGAGAGTGTTTGCATATCTGCCATTAGTCCTGCACTCGCTACACCCATCCTGTCAAGTATTCTAAACACCTTCTTGCCAGCCCTACTCATAAGGTAAAAGCCGTAAGCGACTCGCTTTTCAGCAGCCAAAACAACTCCATCACTTGTTTTAATACCCACAGTTGTACCGGGCAATTCTTCAGACATAATATCTCCCGTTGATTAGTTGTAGCTCTATAAAAAATAGATATCTATCGCTCACATAATTGCATAGGCATTCGTTTATGACTTTGGATATTGTTGAGCTAAAAAGGAAAATCATAGTAGCACCAAAATCATCATCGGAACTCTTTGAAAAAGCCGTAAGGGAATGCAAAAAGGCGCCTAATCCAGGTATAAAAAATAGGCTAGAGAAAATTAAGAGAAAAAACATTGATTGTATAAACAGATCGCTCCAGTTTTTGAGAAGAAAGCTTACACAGATCTATGCTAGAAGTCCATATATTGATAAGCTACACCCATTTTATCGTGAACTAGCATATCTTCTAATAGATACAGATGAGTACAAGCTATGCATGTCTCGGCTTCGCTCATCTCAGCGTATAATCGAAAAAATAGCTAGAGAAAGCATACATGGGATAAGGTTGGCACAGACAGAGAGAGATGTAATAAAGGCTAAAAAAATGTTCTTTGGAAGAACTTTCTCAGTATTAAATACCCTAGATAAGTGCTTTAAAATCGTCAGAAATTCTCAGCTAGAAATACTCCGCTTTCCAGAAGTCAACGTAAACGATACAACCGTTGTCATAGCTGGTGCCCCAAACGTGGGAAAATCTTCTCTCTTAAAAGCTATAAGCAGGGCTAAACCCGAAATAAAACCCTATCCATTTACGACAAAGAACGTAATTATAGGACACATAATTTCTGGCGATAAAAGAATACAACTAATAGACACACCAGGATTACTCGACACACCACTATCTGAGAAAAACCGAATAGAAACACAAGCCATATTGGCGATGAAACATCTGGCTTCTCTGATCTTATTTATTGTAGATCCTACCGAGACATGCGGTTTTCCACTAGACTTTCAGAAAAGAGTTCACGATGAAATAGCCGAAAACTTCAAGGAAATAAATCTCTATGTAGTTCTGAACAAAGGCGACTTAATGACGCAAGAACACTACAAAAACTACCTAGAGATTTTTGGCAAAGAACCATACGAGATAGTCTCTGCACTTAAAGGAACAAACATAGATAGACTAAAATTAAAATTACTCGGTGAAATCCAGCAACTCTAGATAGGCTTTACTGGAGATGTGGCTCCACACGCCAGGCACTTTATGTACATGTATTTCTTTTCTTTCACCAACATAGTATCTGGGCTCCCACAGACAGGACATTTAACATAGGTTTCAAAGAATCGCTCAAGCAATGTGTTTAAAATCCTGGGTGATATCTCGCCCTGAATCACTGCCATCTGTTCTTCTACGGTTCCAGGTGCACCAATCTCTTTGAGTATAAAACGCAACAAAACCCTAGGATTCCTGTTAAGCTTGTCTGCAACCTGCTTAAAGTTGGTTATAAACGTCCTTCTTCCAGAAATCAAAACCTCAAACCTTGGCAGTACAAACCTCTCTGAAGTGCCAGGCGTAATCTTACGCTCAGGCAACATCTTGTAAGCACGTTCTAACAATTCCTCATAGTCTAATTCCTTCTCGCCAACCTCCACGTCCGACACAAAGACCTAATTGTGGATCACGATATAAGCATAGCGCAGATCTCTCCACAAAGATTAGGGCTATTATTCGATTATTTCAACATAACCTTTTTTTTCCAAGTCCTTGGCAATCTTCTTTGGTATATATGCTATATCGCCTCTGGAAAATGGTCCTATATTACCTTTCTCGTACATAATCTTGGGATGTGGTTTAAGAAAAGCCACTAGCGTGCCATCAAATTTTCTCTCCTCTATAGGTTTCCT
>CAZJJA010000012.1:0-23226 GCA_964546235.1 uncultured Thermofilaceae archaeon
CAAGGGGAAGACACGGAAAGATATCTCTAACCGCTTAGAAATGTCCCTAACACTGCTCGCCATACCAAGCCCTTTCAAGGCGAGCCCTATGTCCCCCAGAATGGCCGCGTTTTCGACTTTTGGGACGGCTATAGGAGTTTTAAGGACATCCGCCTTAATCCTGAGCCAAACTACGTTATGGCTAGCACCACCAATGCTCCTAACCTCTTTTATCCTGATTCCAAGCTCTTTTAACACCTCGACAGCGGTTCTTATATCGTATGCTATAGACTCAAGGAGCGCTCTGACCATATGTTCTCTCGTATGTCCAAGAGTTAAGCCTATCAGAGCCCCTCTTACACCTTTTTTCCACCATGGTGCTCTTGCACCCATAAAAAATGGCAACAATATTATTCCCTCGGCACCTGGAGGAACCCTAGACGCGACCTCGGATAAAAGCTCATAGGGATTACCCCTATATAGCTTGGCAGTGACAACAAGGTCCACAGCGTAGTTTTCTGCAAACCATTTGAACAGGCTAGCACCCATCGATAACCCAAGCTCTGTGAGCCAGAACCCTTTCTCGACATGTACGCCGACAAGGCTACGCATCTTGGGGTCTTTACGTGGATAATTTGTCAGCGTGTTAACGTTAGTTGTCGTACCAGTAGACTCTATGACAATGCCCTCCTCGACAGAACCAGCACCAATACTTTCGGCTGCTCTATCACCGCTGCCAGCAACTACTAATGGACGGTTTTCGAAACCTAACTTTTCGGCAATCTCTGGCAAAATTTCTCCGACAATCTCCCAAGACCACTTTACATCTGGAAAAATGTTTTTCAGCTCAAGCTCTTCAAAAAACTCGTCAATCCATTCGCGCCTATTTATGTCAAATAGAAGAGTTCTACTAGCCAACGTATAATCCGTTATATAGCGTCCAGTAAGCCTATAGACTATATAGTCCTTTGGCTGCAACACATATGTGGCTTTTTCATAGATTTCTGGCTGATTCCTTTTAATCCAAAGAAGCTTCGTCGCAGTAAAAGTAGCGTCTATCCTCAAGCCGGTCTTCTCATATACGTTCCTAGAGCCAAGCTTGTTCTCGATCATCGATGCTTCCTCCTCACTCCTCCTATCCATCCATATAATACATCTTCCCAGAACCCTCCCTTTGCGGTCGACTAGTACTACACCTTCTCGCTGACTACTAAGGGCAATAGCATCGACTCTGTATACCTTTGCATTATTTAGCACGTTTTTAACTACTTTTATGAAAGCACCCCACCAGTCCTCTGGATCCTGTTCGGCCCATCCCGGTCTAGGATAATATGTCGGATAAGAAACTGTATCCTGCGAGACAATCCTCCATTCTTCAGTATCGAAGAGTGCAGCCTTAACGTTTGTTGAACCTATATCTGCACTTAAGATCATCATTTTTCCTACCATTCGAGAATTTGTTTAATCTTATCGATCAAATCTTTCAGTTCTCTATCCTCCACAAAGGATATCGGCAAAGTTAGAGGCGTAACTGCTATTTTTGCCTCTTCGAGAACTGTATAGACGTCAGTTCCAGGCTCGGCTTCGACGGGCTGTCCATATATCCAGTAATAGGGTAATCCTCGAGGATCCTTTCTCTTGACTATCGAGGTTGAAAACCTCTTTTTGGCCGGTTTCACGATAACAATGTCTCTTGCTATAACGGGGGGAAAGTTCACGTTTATGATATTTGCTTTTTTTGGGAATCCTTGTTCAATTATTGTTTTAACAAATTCTCTTATCACGTTTTCGAGGTGTTCTTTATAGTGCTTTGCCTCAAGTTCTTCAGGAGAATCTACAGCTGCACTAAACGCTATTCCTGGTACTCCTTCAATCGAGGCCTGGAGAACCGCGCCAACCGTGCCTGAGGATAATATAACCTGTACGCTGAGGTTATCGCCGATATTGACTCCAGACAGAACTAGGTCTGGTTTACCGACTATAGTGTTCATTGCAACATAGATAACATCGCTGGGAGTACCGCTAACCATGTACACAGAAGTCTTCTCAAAGCTCAGTCTATTCAGCCTCAAGGGTTTATGGAGGGTCAGTCCAAGACCGGAAGCAGATTTAGGTGTCTCAGGCACAACTATAGAGACTTCGCCCAGATCCTTTACCGCGTTATAGAGTATCCAGAGTCCTGGACTAAAAGGACCGTCATCATTCGTAACGAGAATTTTCATTTCTACAATTCACCTCTCTACTTAAGCTCTATACCTTTTCTGCTAAGTACTTTTCTCAATAAAGGTATGTTTTCCACCTTTTCTCGCGGAAGATCTTCTAAATATATGCCCTGGGGCTTGGGATAAGGAGTATTCGTTTCGATAACACGCTTTGGTGTAAAAATATAGTCTACAGGAACATCGTGTTTTGTCATAGGTATTTTTTCAACAATTTGAAGCTCGTGTACAGTGGTTACAATTGGTGTGTCCTCGCTAACGGCACTTATTTCTCTGAGAATGGCATATTCTAAGTCGCTGTAACCTCCTCCCTTCCCCAGACGGGCACCATCAAGCGTGACTGCAACACTACCAGTAACTTTCAGATCAATCTTTGGGGGAAACTCGACCTGCTTGCCCCACCTAAAAGCTCCTCGAATTGTAGAGGCCTGTCTGTAGAATCTTCTAGGAATCTCTTTGGGATTTAGTACAAGAAATCCAGCTCTAAGCCTGGGAGAAGCCATGATTAACAGTTTACCCTGATGCAGCACGGCTTCTCTAACAGGTCTCTGAGGAGAATCCGGATTACAAAAGACAACTTTAGCATTCCTAAAAAGCTCGGAGTTTACGAGGAATCTAGCGGCTGCCTCTGCTCCAACAAAGTTGGGGATCCTACCCTCAATTGGTAGAGGAAATTTTGCAACACCATGCTCTGTGAGAATTTTCCAAACATGTCTCCTAATCCTGTCCTTCTCTAAAGCTTCTTTGCTATACATAAACAATTTATTCGAGGAGATAGTATTATACTTGCCCGCGACAGCCCTACAACAGGCCCTGGGGCTGGGATGAGTAGGGCTGCCGGCACGGCCATTATTCTAATAATCATTGATTTTGACTAAAAATATTAATTTGAGTAAGACCGTTTGTTGAAACGGTGTTATTTCGTGGTATTTTGGCGCCTCGCTCGCTATGCGTTCAAACGTAAAAAAATATTATTAACAGGTGTTTTTGCGACCGTAGTCTCGACAATTATGTCCGTCATTTTTCCTCAAATCGCCCGTGTGGTAGTTGACATACTTGTTTCTGGCGAGATAGGTCTAATACCATATTATGCTCTAGCAATCGTCCTGATTTCTCTCATAGGAGGAATCTTCTGGTATATACAGAGGATTCAGGCTAGAAAACTCTCGGAGTTCGTAACATTTGACCTGCGAGTTGAATTATACAACAAGATACAAGAAATATCTCTCAGCTTCATTTACCAAAAGGGAGCAGGACAGTTAATGTCCAGGGCTACGGCAGACCTAGAAGAGATAAGAAGGCTGTTCATGTTCATGATGATATGGTTTACACAGAACATCCTGCTCCTTTTCTTCTCCATAATATCAATGATGTTGATAAACCCCTTCATAGCGGTAGCGTCGTATCTCGTACTATTACCTCTTCCGTATATTTTCTATAGATTCGCAAAGTCGATAAGATTGAGGTATATCACAGCCAGAGAAATATATGGAGAGATCACAAGTTTCCTTCGCGAAAGTATACTTGGTATACTAGCGATAAAGTCGCTTGTCGCCGAAAAATCCATGCAACGACGCTTCGGCGACAAAGTACAAAGATATTGGGACGAAATGTTTTACATCGGAAAATTGAGGGCACTTGTCTGGCCAACCTTCAGCGTTTTTGCAGCCCTATCTTTTATAACGATATACTATCTCGGAAGCATCTACGTAGCTAGAGGCGAGATGAGTGTTGGAGACGTGGTGGGAATGGGATTCTATATATCAATGATCACGTGGCCAATGGCCAGTATAGGGTTTGCTATAACAAGGCTAGAGGCTTCGAGAGCTGCCGCACAAAGGATTTTTGAGATACTTGACGCAAAAGCAGAAGTAGAGGAAGACCCAAATGCTGTTGACTTCGAGATAAAGAAAGGGAAAGTAGAATACCAGGACGTATGGTTCACTTATGACGGCGAAAGATGGGTTCTACAAGGGCTAAATCTTAAGATAAATCCAGGAGAGATAGTTGCGATAACGGGTCCTCCGGGAAGTGGAAAGAGCAGCCTGGCAATGTTGTTGCTCAGGCTGTATGATCCACAGCGGGGCAGGATATTGGTTGACGACTTCAATATTAGGAAAATGAAGATAGCATCTCTTAGACGGCAGATAGGCATAGTACACCAGGATATCTACCTCTTCCCCGACACATTCAGGAATAACATCGCTTATGCTAAGCCTAATGTCTCTATGGAGGAGATTATAAGGGCCGCAAAGATGGCAAATATTCACGACTTTATCGTCAGCCTACCAAACGGGTACGAGACGAAGATTGGGGAAAGAGGTGTCACTCTCAGCGGTGGTCAAAGACAGCGAATAGCAATAGCAAGAACCCTGCTTGCAGATCCCAAAATAATCATCCTTGACGACTCTACCTCAGAGGTAGACGCTGAGACTGAAAAGGCGATCTACGATGCACTTACAAAGCACTTCAAGGGAAGAACGATAATCGTGATAACTCAAAGACCCTCCACTATGAAGCTTGCAGACAGGGTTGTCGTCCTTAAAAACGGTAAGGTTGTGAAGGAAGGTCCTCCCGAGGAAATAATTAAGGAGATGGTGGTCTATGGCGTGGAGGTTTAGAAAGCTAGGTGAAGAGGAAGAGAAGCCCACTCTTCCGCTCGCAGTGATACTTAGGAGACTTTTTGTTTTTCTCAAGCCCTACTGGAAACACATTCTGGGTTATATCGTCCTTTCCTTAATCTTTGTCCTGGTAAGAATCATAATTCCTCTGATCGCGGGCTTGATGGTTGACGCACTAACAACTTTAGACTTGGAAAAATTCAACATGCTCTTGCTAGCATACCTGGGCATATCGCTGTTCCGTTTCGGCATCACATCTTCTCGACAAGTCCTCTCCACATTTATCGGTCAGAGCGTTATAAGAGACATTAGAGAGAAACTCTACGAAAAGATCCTCTACGCAAGGCTTAACATTGTCAGGAGTGAAGAGCTCGGAAGGCTTGTATCCAAGGTCACAAACGATGTAGACACATTCGGAGAGGTTTTCACTAGCGATCTAGTTAACGTTTTTATGGACATATTCATGATGTCAGTAACAGCATGGGTGATGGTTTCCCTTAACCTCCAGTTAAGTCTGATAGTTTTCTCCCTAGTCCCCGTGGTATTGCTCATAAACACGTATTTCGCGAGAAGAGCAAGAAAGGCATTCACAAAGGCGAGAGAAGCGATAGCAAAAGTCATGGCAAAAGTGGAACAGGGAGTTTCAGGAGCTGCTGTGACAAAGGTCTTTGTTGAGCGAAAAGACTATGAGAGAGAAGAATTCAAGAAAGTAAGTTCCGAGTACGTGCAATCTAATGTTGAGGCGGAAAAAGCAGTTTCAGGAGTCGGACCAGCGGTCGACTTTATCCGTGCGGTCGGGACAGCAGCAATACTCTATATAGGAGCTTTATTGGTTCTTGAGGGGAAGACGACAATAGGCATTATAATAGCTTTCATATCCTATCTAAACAACTTCTTCCAACCATTACAGACCCTCGTGATATTCTATAACACCTTCCAGTCAACACTAGCCGCTTCGGAGAGAATAATAGGTGTACTTGATTTCGAAGGAGAAGACAAAGGCGGCGACAAAGAAGAGATAAAGAAGGGCGATCTGGACGCTATAAAAGTTAACTTTGGCTACGAGAAAGAGATCCAGGTACTAAAGGACGTATCTTTCATAGCGAGACCAGGTGAAATAACGGTCATTGCAGGACCCACAGGAAGCGGCAAGAGCACGCTCCTAAAACTGATTCCACGTTTCTTCGACCCGTGGAGCGGTGAAATAAGAATCGATGGAGTCGTCAATAAGGAGTATAACCTGTATAGCCTAAGGAAAAAAGTTGTATATGTTCCACAGGAGCCTCTCATATTCTCTGGAACAGTTTTAGACAATATCACACTCTTCGTCGACGTTGACAGAAAAGAGATAGAAGAATGGATCGACATACTGGGAATACGCGAGATAATAGAAACAATACCCGGAGGACTCGACGGAAACATAGTTGAAGGAGGAAAGAACCTATCAAAAGGACAGCGCCAAGTCATATCGCTCCTCAGAGCGATAGCTTCGAAACCAAAACTACTGCTACTAGACGAGGCAACTAGCAGCGTCGACCCTGAGACTGAGAAAAACATCTACAAGGGTCTAACGAGGATTGTAGAGATGCTTGACATAAACCTAGTCGTCGTTGCTCACCGTTTACCAGCGATAGCACCGTTAGCCACGAGAATACTAGTGCTCGAAGACGGAAAGATCAGAGAAGTTGGCAAACACGAGGATCTACTAAGCCGAGGCGGAGTATACCTACGTCTCTGGAAGAGCCAAATCTAGATTTTCACAATTTTTACACTGGAGTCCTTGTCGAGATACCTGACCTCCATAACAAGGCGTTGACCTTTAGCCTTAACATGGACTTTTTCTATGAACTTGACACTATTCCTCGAGACAAAATCAATGAGCTTGATAAGCGAGCATGTCTCTAGGCCTAATAGTTTAGCGGTAGAGTTGAGCGTATCTTGCAGCCTTGAAGGCAGCTCAGTTACATTGAACCCTGTAAACCTCTCACTTCTAATTCTCCTATACTTTCTTGCAAGTTGCTTGTCTATTTTTGAAAGATAGTATTCTACGTCCTTGTCCGCGAAGGGTATAAAGTTAGCATGTTTCGCGGCATGGTATCTTACACAACTCCTAAATGACCTATACGCATATAGAAGGGAAAACGCGTATCTTTCTGCGAAGTAGTTTTCGATAGCTATGCCCAGCGTAGACAGGCTATATAGCCGAAGATATCCCAGAGTTTTCTCGGATATCCTCGGCTTTTTCCTTAAAAGGTTATAGACTTCTTCGTCACCAAACAACAATTTTCCATCCATAGACAATAAGTGGGCTATAAAGTCGCCTTCTCTGTGTAATTCTTTGAGCTGACGAAACGTTAGAAATATCGGAGCTGCTTTTTCTCCTAGAGCAAAGAGTGTCTCTAGCTTTTGGTTGAAGGATGCAGGCTCTTCAACTATGACTGCAATGTTTATATCGCTAAGAGGTGAGAAATCTTCTGTCCTAGCCAGCGAGCCAAAGACCACTATTCCCTTCAAGTTCTTGCCATGGATGTCGAGTATTGTGCTTGTAAGGTCGTTTACTATCATCTCTAACTATTTCGGCTCAACGATGGTATAAATAACATGCTCATCATGAAAAGAATGGCATGGAAAACAGTGTGGATTTAGCTGTAAAAACAGTCGAATATGCCACATCGATAGGGGCTAGCTATTGTGATGTAAGACTAGAAGAAGCAAAAACGACAAGCCTGAGAGTTTCCAAGGGAAGTCTAGAGGCTTCTGGATCTAGTAGCGTGACAGGATTAGGCATCAGAGTCCTTGTAGACGGATCATGGGGTTTCGTGTCAACAGAAGTCCTGGAGTGGGATAGAATAAAAGAAGCCGTTTTGAAGGCATACAAGCTTGCCAAAAGCTCTTCTGAGAGAAAGCTCAAAAAGGTAAAAATAGCCGAGGCAAAGCCTGTAAAGACCCGCGTCAAGGGAAACATCAAAAAGGATCCCCTGAACATCCCTATTGAAGAAAAGGTTAAGCTTGTGATGGATGTCGACAAGGTTCTGAGAGAGTATAGTCTGGTGAAAGATGATAGGGTAAGGTACGGTGATGTTTCGTATAGGAAAATAATAGCGACGTCTGAAGGCTCTGAGATAATCATAGAAGGATCAAGGATACGGATGGTTATCTATACTGTGGCTAAAAAGAACGGGATCCTATCACCAGCATATGATCTTATAGCAAAAAGCATGGGCTTTGAGATCTTCAAAAAATATGACCCTTTTAAGAGAGCAAAGAAAGTGGCTGAAAGATCCTCCCGGCTAGTCGACGCACCAGTTCCCAAGGGTGGTTTGAAAACCGTGGTGCTAGACAACGACCTAATAGGTATGATAGTTCATGAGGCGTTCGGGCATACAGCTGAGGCCGACCATGTTATAGCTGGGACAGTCCTATCTGGTAAGATAGGGGAAAAAGTTGGTGCAGAAACAGTTACGATAGTAGATAGTCCGGGTCCAAGCTACTCATATGGCTGGACGCCCTATGACGATGAGGGAGTCGAAGGCAGAGATGTTGTAATCGTAGAGAAGGGGATACTAAGGGAATACATGCAAAACCGCGAAACAGCAGCAGAAACTGGCATGAACCTTACTGGGAACGGTAGGGCAGAAAACTATGGTTATGCTCCTCTGGTTAGGATGAGGACCACATATATGGATAAGGGCGACTGGAGCCCTGAAGAGATTATAGAAGACACACGTGATGGATTCTACCTTGTGAAAAGTCTTCACGGACAGTCTGACATGAACGGAGTTTTCATGTTTGTCGTACAAGAGGCATGGGAGATAAAGAATGGAGAACTTGTCAGACCTTACAGAGGCGTAACGCTTTCTGGCAACTCGATTGAAGCACTATTAAACATAGACGCTGTGGGCAAGGATCTTGTACTAGATTCGCCTGGGATGTGTGGAAAACTACAGTGGGTTCCGGTTGATGGAGGGGGACCGCATGTTAGAACTCGTTTGATGGTAGGTGGTGAGCGTTGATAGAGGCAGAAGAGGTTGTTAAAAAGGCTTTAGGGATGGGAGCAGACGAGGTCGCAGTCTCTATCGCTAGAAAGAGAGGCTACCGTGTTGAGGTGGAACTAAACGACATAAAGTCCTCCTCTTATATCGATACGGCGGGGGTGTCGATTACTGTTATCATTGACAAGAAGATTGCGACTGTTTCTACGACCCTTTATTCTTTACATGACTTAGACAATGTTCTAGACGAGGCGCTAAGGCTTGCAAAGTCATCGGAAAGAAACGAAAAATGGCGTTCACTACCAGAGCCCGAAAAAGTGCCAACAGTAGAGGACATCTATGATAGTAGAGTAGCCTCTTTCCAGCCAGAGGATATAGTAGAGATTGTGACAGATGCTGTAAACCATGCATGTTCCATAGATGAGAGGATCATTGTTCAGTCTGGCTCCTTTGAAACTGTGGAAAGCACCGTAGAGTTTGCGACATCCTCTGGGCATAGGCTTGAAGGAAGGTCTACGCTGGTTTCGACATACTTTCTAGCATGGGCAAAAGAGGGGTCCAAAATAGGTAGTTTCTCTTATGACGAAAAGACAAGCAGGAAACTTGACATAGACGCAAGAAAAGTGTCGGAAAACGCCGCGAAAATGGCTCTAGACTCCCTCAATAGCAGAAAAATAGAATCCTTTAAAGGAACAATCATACTGGATGGCGACGCGCTCGCACAAATAATAGGTACGTTTGCCCAAGCCTACAAAGCAGACACCGTCTGGAAGGGAAGCAGCCCACTCAAAGGAAAGATCGGAGAGAAAGTTGTCTCAGAAAAACTGACCATAATAGATAACGGTGTAATGCCTGGCGGAGTCCATTCATTTCCCTTTGACGCAGAAGGCACAGGTAGAAGAAAAACAGTAGTAGTCGAAAAAGGAGTCCTCAAAAAATACCTCTCAAACACATATACGGCTAGACTATTAGGTATAGAAGCCACGGGAAACGCGGCAAGCCTGCTCGATGTCGGCTTAACCAACACGTACATCAAGCCCGGAGATTCAAGCTTAGAAGAGATTCTCTCCAATATAAGGAAGGGCTTGCTTGTAAAAAGGTTTTCAGGAGACGTTAGGTTCCAGGATGGTGTAGTATCTGGCGTTACCAAGCAGTCCTACTACATTGAGGACGGAGAAATAAAGTACCCGGCCCAGGAAGCAATGATTTCAGATAATCTCTATTCGTTGCTAGCAAAGGTGGCTCTTGTTGGAAGCGTTGTAGAATACAGGTTTGGTATCTACTCGCCAATAATATCCTTCGAAGATGTTAATATAATGGTAAAATAGTTTTTTTAACCCACTTCTAGAAAACTTTATTATGATACAAATTAAAACAAGGATATAAGTCATCTCAAATTTATACAAAACTTTATATCTACAAGGACGAATACATATATATTGAAAAGCCATGAGCTACAGTCAACCTCAACCCGGATGGGGACAGCAATATTATCCACCACCCAAACCCGAAAGACCACTAGGTATCACAATACTCGCTATACTAGGGTTCCTTTCAGGAATATTGGCGATTCTAGGAGGAATTCTAATGGCAGTCGTCGGTAGCGCATTTATCGTAGGAATAACAAAAGCACCCGGTTTTCCTCTAGCCGGACTATTTGGAGCATTTGGAATAGTGCTTATAATAGCAGGATTAATCGAACTGGTAATAAGCTGGGGATTATGGACAGGTAAAGGATGGGCTTGGTGGCTAGGAGTCATATTTACTGGCCTAGGGTTGCTTTTCGCATTGGCCTCAATAGTTTCCAGAAACCTTGGCGGAATAGTATCGCTGATAATTGACGGACTTATCCTCTACTACTTCTTCAAGCCACACGTAAAACAATACTTTGGAATAACAGTCGGTTTCTCGACTTAAGGAGAGTTCTATTTAAATAATACCTTTTTTCTACCCTAACAGATGATAAGTAGTTGTATTTTTTGTCAGATAATAAGAGGTCAAAGAGAAGCATTCATAGTGTATGAGACTGAGAATGTGGTAGCTTTTCTCGATAAGTACCCAGTATATGAGGGGCACACGCTGATTGTGCCGAAGGAACACTACAGGGATATATTTGAAACACCAGATGTTATCCTGGGAGAAATGATAAGTGTTGCAAAAAAGTTGTCAATAGCTCTCAGGGTGTCTCTAAAAGCGTCTGGAGTCCGGATTGTAATGAACAACGGGCGTAGCGCCGGGCAAGAGATAATGCATGTACACATACATGTTATCCCCTATGGAGTAAACTATACAGGTCGTAGAGAGCTAACATTGGAGGAGGGTGAAAAAGTTTCAAAGATGATAAAGGATGCATTGCAGCAGGTCTAGTCTCTGTCTAAAAAACGTGTGTGCACTCTTTTCCGGAGGCAAGGATAGTACATATGCTCTTCACTGGGCATTTCTGAAGGGTTTCTTTGTCCGTTGTTTAGTCACGCTAAAACCCGAAAGAGAAGATTCCTGGATGTTCCACTTTCCCGCGGTTGATGTAACTAAACTTCAAGCGCGAGCGATAGGGTTGCCACTGATATTTAAGAAGACGCTTGGAGAAAAGGACAAAGAACTGGAGGATTTAAAGCAAGCATTAATGGAGGCAAAGACACGTTATGGAATCTACGGTCTTGTAACGGGAGCGTTATTGTCGGACTATCAGAGAATGAACATAAACATGATAGCTCACCAACTAGGGCTAAAGGTGTTCTCCCCCTTGTGGAGGAAAAACCAAGAAGAATATATGAGGAGCCTTGTAAGGCATGGATTCAAGTTCATAATCACCTCCATTAGTGTATATGGGCTGGGAAGAAATTTCTTGGGGAAAGAGATTGATGAGCAAGCGGTCGAGGAGATATTGTTAAGAGCAAGGAAATACGGGTTTAACCCGGCGTTTGAAGGTGGAGAAGCAGAGACTCTCGTTCTTGATGCACCCCTTTTTAAGAAAAAGCTTAGAGTAAAAGGTAGTGTTGTCGAGCTGGGCGGATATATGTGGAGATATAGGGTAGAGGAGGCATGGCTGGAAGACAAATAGTACTAAAAAACTGCAGATACGTTGTAGCAGACGCTTATACCATCCTCGAAGACGTAGATATTCTAGTTGAAGACGGAAAGATTGTTAACGTCGAAAGGGGTTTAGGTGGAGGCGACGAGATCGACTGCAGAGAAAAAATAGTCATTCCAGGACTAGTTAACGCCCACACACATTCTGCAATGTGGGTATTTAGAGGCTTGTTCGATAAGGGAGAACTTTTTGACTGGCTAAAGGCGGTCTGGAAGGCAGAGGAAAAACTCACACCAGAGATCGTTTACTGGGCGTCTAAGGCAGCGCTTTTGGAGATGATTATGAGCGGAACAACTGTAGTCGTCGACATGTGCTTTTATCCTCTTGAAACAGTCATTGCAGCGCAGCAGCTCGGAGTTAGAATATATACTGGACCTGTTATAGCTGGCACATTGGACGACGAAGAAAGGAAAAGAATAGTTAAAGTTGTAGAGCAGATATCTCGTGAGAAAACCAACAACCATAGGATTGGATTGGTTGTAAATGTGCATACAGTGTATACATCTCCTAGAGAAAAATTAGAGTGGGCGGTGGGTCTTGCCAGAAAATTTAACTCGCTACTAGTAACCCAGACCTCTGAGACCAGAGATGAGGTATTCTATACTAAAAACAAGTATGGAAAATTTCCTGTAGAGTATCTATATGAGGTAGGCTTCCTCAGCGAAAAAACAGGCTTGGTTCACTTGGGTTGGATTACAAGCTGGGAGATAGCCCGGCTTAGAGAAATGAGGACAACTGCTATTCACTGTTCATCCTCGAATATGAAGCTTGCAACAGGAGGTTTTATTCCTCTACAAGAGATGGTTGAAAGCGGAATAAACGTAGCATTAGGCACAGACGGGGCTGCGAGCAATAATAGCCTAGACATGTTTCGCGAAATGAGAATTACAGTTTTGTTGAATAGACATAGTTACTGGAATACTGAAATGGATGCAAGCGACGTTTTCAAGATGGCAACGTTAAATGGATACAGGTTTATCGGATTAAAAGGAGGCATTATAACTCCTGGATATGTGGCAGACCTTGTGATAATAGACGGAAAATCAATCAGATTGAATCCCCTTACTAAGAGAAACGTTGTAAGCAACATAGTCTATTCGGCTACGGGTGCGGATGTTGAAAAAGTACTAGTTGAAGGAAAGCTTGTCTATGACAGGGAGGAGAGAGAAAGATTTGACTTTATATTAGACGAAATACTGGAAAAACTAAGGGATTTTATTGAAACTGTATAAGCTTGTTTATATAGCGAGATTTTTCCTAAATACTCGGTGCAATCCACTTGAAAGCATTCATGGTTGCACATTCACATATTGATGCAGCCTGGCTCTGGACAACCGATGAGACAATAAAGGTCTGCAAGGAATCATTCGAAAAAGTTCTAGATCTACTAGATAAACATGAAGGCGTTGTATATGTCCAAAGCAGTGCTCTATACTACAAGTGGATGGAGGAGAATTTTCCAGAAACATTCAATCGCATTAAAGATGCCGTATCCAAAGGCAAGTGGCATCTAACTCTCCCATTCGTAGAATTCGACGCCTACATGCCCTCAGGCGAGGCTCTCATACGCCAAATCGTTTATGCAAGAAGATATTTCCGAGAAAAATTTGGCGTTGACCCAAAGACTGTCTTTCTCCCAGACACCTTTGGCTTTACAAACACCCTGCCCACCCTAGCTAGGCTTAGCGGGGCCAAATATTTCCTCACCCATAAGCTCAACTGGAACGATGTGATAGAGTTCCCCTACAGGCTTTTCAAGTGGAAAGGACCTGATGGGAGCGAGCTTCTGGCACACATCCTGATAGGAAGATATTCCGGTTTCCCAAGCGAGGACAGGATTGAGGAAGAAGTAGAGGAGATGAAGCGTTTCCAGGGAATAGAGATAACATATATGTTTTACGGATACGGAGACCACGGAGGCGGTATCGACGAGTTAATGGCAAAAGCCGCAGACGAAATCTATCGCCGACGAAAAGCCGTGCCCGCTGGACCAGACGAGTTTTTCCAGGAGATTGAAAAGGAGTTTTCCGAAAAGCTACCCGTATTTGAGGGCGAGCTCTACCTTCAGTACCATCGAGGAGTATTCACAACACAGTCGAGGTTTAAGAGAAACTACAACAAGGCAGAGTTCCTGCTTATGGAGGCTGAGAAACTCACCACGCTTTCGTGGCTGCTAGGAGGAGAATGGTTTGATCTAAGCAAACAATGGGAAAAGCAGTTGCTCCTTGACTTCCACGACATCATAGCTGGTTCGTCGATAAAAGAAGTCTATGATGAGGCAGAACGATACCTGGCGGAGATAAGGGACAAGATCGTAGGAGTCATATCAAAGTCTATCAGCTATCTCCTACAGTTGACGGATATAAAGAGGGGAGAAACAGCTATCATAAACACCCTTCCGTGGAGAAGGGAAATAGTTCTCATAGACGATGAAGCCGTAGTTTTCAGCGGAGAGCTAGCATCCTTTGGTGTTGCTAAGACTGGTATAAGAGACAAGGAAAAATACAAGGTCGAGGTCGAAGAGGAACTGAACAGCATCCATGTAAAGAATAGGTTCTTTGAAGCTGTCTTTAGCAAGGAGACTGGTGCCTTGAAAAGCCTTAAGGTTAAGGACAAAGAGTACATTGACGGAGGCAGGGGTGGTGTGCATATTCAGGTGTTGGTTGACGAACCTAGGCTTGGAAGAAAAACAATCAAAGAAAATATTGATGCCACAGTATTTGATGCTTGGGAGGTCTTCTACACACATTATCCCGAAGGCGTAAAGCTAACAAAGCTACTAGATCCCGAGAAGGTTAATGTAAAAAGGATAGGAGACGAAGCTGTAGTAGTTGAGACAAGCTACAGGTACACACAGGATGGACGCCCAGACTCGAGTTTCAAGATATCCTACCTAATCGATGGCGCGTCACCTTGGATCGAAATAAATATCGATGTGAATTGGAATGCAGCACACAGGATAGCCAAACTATACATACCATTCAACGAACCGTCCAACGAACTCTACTTTGAACAACCCTATGGTTGGGTAAAAAGGCTACCTCCAGACTCTGAGTATGCGTCACTCTTCGATAAAGCAAAATGGGAAGCACCCCTTCAGAGATGGGCATATATACCTTTCGGAGACACCGGACTGGTCGTCTTCAACGAGGGGATATACGGGTGTGATTATGGGTCACGCTACCTACGGTTATCGCTGCTAAGGGCAGCAATGCATCCAAACCCATACTCTGGAGGTGAGAGTGCTGGATTGACAGACCAGGGAAAGCACAGTTTCAGAGTAGCGATAATGCCTATAGAAAAGTTTGAAGGTTTTGGCAAGATTCAAAAAGCCTCTCTCGAGTTTCTCTTCCGCCCATTGGTTTGGAGGGCTGAGAAGGACGGCACAGAGCTGTATAGACTAGGAACGTCTTTACTTGAAGTTGAAGGAGATGCAGCGATGTATGTTATGACGCGTTATGATGAGGATAACATTCTAGTAAGAATCTATAATCCGAACACCAAGCCCGAGAAAGCACGGATAAGCATTCCAGTTGAAGTTATGGAAGCGTTTAAGGTTTCGCATGACGGAGAAGAAATCATAGAGAGTCTCAGGGTTGAATCAAACCAGGTTGAAGTAGAGCTAAAGCCTAGAGAAGTCGCATCTCTAAAAATAAGGGTGAAAAAATAATTTTTTAGTATCTCTCTCGCGGAGCATATCCATGGGCAAAGCCCCAGTAGTATTCGTCTATTAGTCCTTTCTTTAATATGTCGAGCGACTTTAGAAGCATAGCTGGACCCACGATTATGAACACTAAGAGAGCGACTATTCCAAGATAAGCCAACGTGTTCCAGATGAAGTGAATAGCCATTCCGTACACCATTCCCACGATCGCGTTTATCGACTTGAGATTATATCCCATCATTTTCATATAGCCCAACCACCAGCCAGCAAGTCCTGTCGTAAACATGTGCATGAGGATTGTAATTGATCTTACTAGAACAATAAACATTCCTGCTCCCGCGAAGCCTCTTCCAATATAAAGGATATTCTCTGCAAATCCGAAGCCAAGACCAGCCATAGCTCCATAGATAAATCCGTCAACGTGATCATTGAATTCATCTCTCAACTTGGGAGAAGTCGCTAGGAAAAACACTCCAAGGAGTTTGAGAGGTTCCTCTGTAAAAGCAGCACCACCCGCGAATCCTCCCATCAGAAAGTTGATTATGGTGTCATTTAGTATAGCGGCAAAGAAAGTCGAAACAGCCCCCCAAGCAAATGCTAGAAATATGAGCCAGATGGGCTCTGGCTCATATCTATCATGACTATATATTATGTAGAGGTAGACTAGTGCGGGAATCAGGGCAAACAGTAATGTTGATAGAATATCTACCTGTGGAACTTGAGACAATACAATACTGGATACAAAACCGACGGCTATAAGTAGCATGACTGCAGCATAGGTCAAGTATTTGCCTTTTTCTTGGATAGTTGAGAGTGGTAGATGAGAATATACTTGTGGAGAAACATTGAATATCGGGCCACGGGGTTTGAATATGAGATTATAGAATAATTTCAGGTTTTCTATAAAGCCTCCAGAAGGTACATATGTTTGCTGAATATACTGCATTGCTTTTTTAGGAATTGTTCGCCTAATAGATGCTAATGTTTGTCTCGGAAAAACATACCCGCAGTTAGGGCATCTCTCCATGTATGCGGGAATCTGTGTGCCACATTGTGGGCAAACCTTGGAAGTTAAAGGAGTACCGCACTGGACGCAGTATAATGTACCTGGAGGATTCATGGCCCCACAGTTTGGACACCTAATGTAGTTATTATACACAATTTGCACCTCGTTTAGTTAAATTATAGGTTTTTGATATATTAGAAAGGGGTTTGTTCTTAACAGTAAATCCTAGATTGAAAAGTAAATAAGATCAGTTCCGAGATCTCTCTTCATCAATCCGCCTCGCGGGGCTTCAATCATTCGATTATAAACTAAGCTATATATTCTAAAAATTGTTTTGACACAGGTAAAATACATGTAAATATGTCATGTTAGTTTATATTACCAGGCGAAAGGATTTGGTTAAAATTGTTAAAAGAGATGGCACTTTAGAGGATTTTGACCCGGAAAAAATATATAAATCATGTGTAGATGCGGGTGCACCACCAGAAATTGCCAGAGACATAGTTGAAGAAGTATCTAAAAAGGTTCACGACGGAATGACGACCGACGAGATTAGAAGAATGGTTTTAGCCAGGTTATCTGTAGAAGCGCCGCAGGCAGCCGAGGCTTGGCGTTTTTACGATAGAATAGTTAAAGGCAGAATAACTTTTGAGGACGGTAAGATGATCGTTGTAGAAAAGGGACACTTGTATCTTGGAAGACAGGTAAAAGATGTGGGTCCTAAAGGTTTATCCAGTTCGAAGGAAGTAGAAGATATAGTTAAGGAACTTGAAGAGGATTTAAAATATGGTGTTCCAAGGCGAACCATAAACGCTAGGCTTTATGCATTGTTCATGGGCATTTTAAAGACAAAGAAGATGTCTATAGAAGAGAAAAAAAGGGCAATTGACATTATAAACAAGTTTAGGAAAAAACTTGGGTGGAAAACCTACGAGCTGAAAAGACCTCTAGAGTAACGTAAACTTTGTACTAATCGGTAGAGGCATAAGAAAGCTATTAATAGCTTTGCGAATATTAGCCTTCTTGGATGACTGTTCCTGGCCTTTCTGAGCTCAGCAATGATGTGACCTGGGTTTCAGAGGACATTTTTTAGTGCAAGATGTGTTCCGTCACAATTTATGCCCCTATCGTGTAGAAAAGGCACACCTTCTCTGCATGCAGCAAAAGTCAGTCCGTATTCATGGGCAATCTCTTTTACAAATTTAAGAATTCGTAACCTGTACTCTAGCGGAGCGTACCAGTAGCCATGTATTCGCTGTCCCTTCTCGATGTATAAGGACCTATATTTGTCGGTTAGATCGGGGAACGCTGATAGAATTCTTTTCATATTGTCGGGTTTAGCCTTGTATATTGAAGTGACAAGATGCTTTGCACCAGCCTGGCTAGCCTTCTCTACGATGCTTCTTATGTTTTCTTCGGTATCAGTCAAATACGGAAGTATAGGGTCGAGTCTAAGCGTGACAGGTATATCATGTTCTGAAAGCTTGTGCATCACTTGAAGCCTTTCTTTCGGGCTAGGAGCATTCGGCTCTATAATCTTGGCGAGCCTTTCATTAAGCGTGGTAATGGTGATAGATACTACAGACCTGCTTTCTGAAAGGATGTCGACATCTCTTACTACAAGGTTGGACTTTGTAACAATTTCTATTACATAGTCCTTTTTAATCATTTCCAGAAGCTTTCTCGTAAAGAGATATTCTTTCTCAAGAGGTTGATATGGATCACTACTACTAGACATGTTAATAATGCTTCCTTTGGGTATTTTCTTTAAATCCTTTTTTGCTCTTAAAAGAATATCCTTCTTGGGTCTAGGTTTAAAAGCGTCCTTTATGTAGGAGGTTATATAACAGTAGAGGCAACGATGTCCACATCCAGTATAGGGGTTTACAGTATACTTAAAGGGACAGGTGCATAAACTGCCTTTCCTCCACGGATCAAAAGGTCTTATCAAGTTATAGCCATTCATGCCCTCTCTACTTTCTCTCCTCTATCTCTGTAACAGTGACCTTCTTTGTAACAGACCTAGAGAATGCAGGCAATGCAGCGGCACCCCCTACAAGCATCCCAGAGAGAAGGGCAATGAATGCTCCCTGTGTATCGCCTGTCAACACCCCATATCCTATACCGCCTATCAATCCCGAAAGAAATAGCATAGTGGCTGCACCAAATGCAAGAGTTCTACCTTTCACTGTTTGGGGGTATTCCGCACGGATAACAACGCCAGTAGACCCATCCACGAAGGCTCTATATTTCTCGCCCATGTAGAGGTACTCTATCTCCCATATAGGGTAGTGGACGAGTCCTCGCGGCTCCACTTGGAAGACTTTAGGCTTAAAATGGAAAACGTTCCTTATGCTTTCTGCTGCCTCTTTTTTTATTCTCTCGGAGATCATGGTCTTGGCGATCTCTAGTGCCTCGTTCTCGTCAATCTTAGGTTCGTAATATGCTCCCATCTTCATTATCTCTGGGTTAAAGAATCTTCTCCCTCGAAGCGGGAACGGGTAATCGTAAAGAAGCTGATCAAAGAACGTTTTAGAGACAGGAATAGTGACATGTGTTATCTCTTCAACTCTTATAATCTTTTCGCCAAACTGATGGCTTCTACCATAAACCTCTCCAATAACCTGTGCATAGAAGTAGTAGACAGGCACATAATGTAAGACTCTCTTTGTTAGAGAAGACAATCTCCATAAGTCTCTTGGAGAGGCGTACTGTCGCAACAAGAATCTCATAAGTCTCTCGTATGGATCAAATCTCTTGTCTATGGGAAAATAGAAATGCTTCTGCTCTACCTTTTCACTTAAACCCTTTTTGACTATAAACACGGCTCCACAATAGGGACATGTAGCTTCACCAGCAGTTTCTGGGACTTTAAACCTCGCTCCACAGTATGGACATTCTATTTCAACCAATTTCATCTTTCCACCCTAGCTCCTTTGAAAGCCGAACTCGACATAGAATAGGCTATACCAGCCATAGCCAAGGGTACAATAAAAGCTGTTAAATCCCCCTCAAATATTTTAAGAGCAATCACAGTTGCGGGTCCTGTTATCAAAGCAAGCAGCATCGATCCTCCCAAAGAGAAGGTCCTTTGGGTTGGTGTTATAGGCTCTGTTCTATAGACGTTTTTGAGGCTCCAGCCAGAAAACACCATCATGTATGTTGCATTTTTATAGGAGTAAACAACTTCCCATACAGGAAGATACACAAGCCTCAAGTTCCTAATATCTTCTACCTGGGCATAGAAGTAATCGATGCCATCTCCACGCGCCTTATATTGTTGCCGGAGCCTATCAACAGCTTCATCACGAATTATGTGCTTAGCTTCTTTCTTGTCTATTTCAATACCGAGAAAATCTAGTTTTATTTTTTCCCAGTCTATGTTTTCTGCTGTAAGGTTTATTCCAGATACATTTGAGACAAGGTAATGTGCCATTATGTCATATATTCCCGTGCCAGCAACCTGTCTCCTAGCAGGAATATAGAAGTTTTCTGTGATATTAATGCGTTCACGATAATATCTAGTCCTGGTGACATAGTGATCCCCCCTTTTTTCGGTGTGTCTCTTATACCAGGAAACATATCCACGCAAGACTACCTCAGAATACCATGCTGGAAAATAATAACCTCTCATCTCGATTACCTCAATCTCTCTCTTTAGAGGCGACAGGTCAGAGTCGTACCGTACTGTACGCCAAAACGCATTTAATACATACTCGCGGGGCTGTGTCGGAACTATATACACATCTTGAGGAGACATTTGGCCACTGATCAAATTTGGATATCCACAATAGTCGCATATAGCGATAATTGTTTCTGGACGAATGTTCAGTGGAGCGCCACAACGTGCGCAGTTATAAATTTCTTCATAAGAGGATTCAATCATTATACTATTATTATTCTTTGAGGATTATAAATCTCAAACCGTCTTTGTGGAGAAAATTTTATAAAAAATACGTGAAGGAAAACAAATTTACATCATATTTTACGTTAAACAATATTTATTTTCAAACTAGTTAATTTTATAAAGCCTATTAAAATAAGTATAGTGAATATTAGTCGAATTCACATTATAAATGATATGAGGTGATGTAGTTTTTGGGTGAAAAAGGCGGGGAAGAAGAGGAAGAGAGAAAGTATTACTCTTCTCCTTTTGCACGACTCCATTATGAGGAGTGGAAAAAGGCTCAACAAGTTTATGTATATGATAAAATTTCTGGAAATAACCCAAATCTTTTAAAGATCTCTCTTATTCTCTCACTTGGTGGAGTCTTAGTCTATATAATATTAATGTTTTTTATACTGGGACAATAAAACGTTAAATTATCTTTGTACTTTATATTATATAACTGGATAATATATGTAGTAAAAATAAAATATTCTCCATGATACAATACAATGATAGACATGAAAAAGGTTGGAGTAGCCGTTGTAGGGTTAGGTAGAATCGGAAGGGTCCACTCTGAGATACTTTTCACCAAGGTGGAAAACGTTAGGCTTGTAGCGGTAAGCGATATTATCGAAGACTTAGCTAAAAGTGTGGGAGAAAAGTATAAGATAAAATGGTACACAGACTATGACAAACTGTTGAGGGACGAGGAAGTAGAAGCAGTTTTCATAACAACTCCGACATTCCTCCATAAAGACATGATAATCAAGGCGCTAGAAGCTGGGAAACATGTATTTACTGAGAAACCTATGACAGTCACTGTCGAGGAAGCAAAGGAGGTTATCTCAGCCGCAAATAAATACGGGCTAAAACTAATGGTAGGCTACATGAGAAGATTCGACGATGCATACATGAACGCTAAAGAAAAAATCAAGAACGGTGAAATAGGACAGCCTCTCGCCTTCATAAACATAGCGAGAGACCCTGGAGCACCTCCAGGCTGGGCGGCAGACCCGAAAAAGAGCGGCGGAATATTCCTAGACATGTTGAGCCACGACTTCGACATGGCCAGAAACCTCATGGAGAGCGAGGTCAAGAAACTCTATGTCCTGGGAGGAGCCAAGCTATACGATGAAATAAAGGAGAAGGGAGACCTCGACGTAGTCACAATAAACTTCGAATTCGCAAACGGAGCCTACGGAATGATACACGGAAGCCGAAAAAGCGTATTCGGATACGACCTAAGAACTGAGGTAATGGGTACCGAAGGCACGATTTACGTCGGTTCACAGATCGACCCTAATCTTGCCCTCGGCACAAAGAACGGCGTCGTCTATCGTGGAGTACAGTGGTTCTGGTCAAGGTTCTACGATGCATACGTTAGAGAAGACCAAGCATTCATCGAGGCGATACTAGAGGACAAGGATCCACCTATAACAGCTGAGGACGGACTCAGGGTTGTGGAGATAGCTGAGGCTTGTTGGAGAAGCTGGAGAGAAGGCAAACCTGTAACTTTATAAACTAAACTATGTTGTTTTTAATTTTTATTAGTCCCAGAATCTTCTAGTTCTGCTGAATTCTGTTTCAGCCTTTAGGACATCTCTTACTAGCGTGTCTATGTCCTTTGAGAAGGAGAGAATTTTTGCTGCCGTAGTTGGACCAACACCATGGCCGGCCATTACAAGCGCCGCTCTATAACCGTAAGTCATGAAAAGCGACGCAGACTGTTGCGCCTTTTCAACAAGTTTTTTCTCTTCTTTTGAAAGTTTTTCTCCTCGCTTCCACTTCCTTATAGCTTCAAGTGTTTCGATGTCGTACACTCTCAGGACAGCTAGAGCCCTAGAGCCACACTTGGGGCATTGTCTAAAGTTTTTGGTGTCAGAGACTTTTACATCCATGCTCCACCTTCCACAGTGGATACATACGAGCTTTACCTTAGAGTTTTCCAGCCTCTTTTTTACTATCTCGACAACCTTTCGTAGAGGAATGGATGATGCGAGAAGACCCGACCTGAGCATGGGCTTGTCAAACATGAGCTGTGATAGTGGGCTAAGTTCTCTAACTTCTTTGACTATTACAGGTCTGCGCCCCAACTTCAATTTTTCCAAAAGATCTTTTACAGCCTCCAAGTCAAAGTAGTCTACAAGAGTCTCTTTTATAGCCTCGATATCCAGCGGAGTCCCCCTCATTCTACGCTTTATCTGCCTAACGATGTTTTGTTCGAGTTTGGCGGTCTTCTTTTTCTCTAAAACACCTATTCTCCCCGCTACATGGATTAGCTTGAGCATATACGGGTTGCTTTCACGAATAACGCTTGTAAGGTTTTTGAGAGCCCACTCAATACCCTGAAGCATAAGGGTGCGTGTCTTTTCCGTGTCTATCTTGCAGTCAGTGATTATCATTACACGGTATGGATCTGTAAAATATCTGGCTGAGCAGGAGTAAAAAGCTCTTAGGGAGTAGGAAAGGAGAAGGGCTAGAAGATTATTGCCTCGGGTTCCCAGAAAGCTGTGCAAAATAATGTATGTTCGTCCCCCTTCTCTCTTTATCTCTACAAGGAGATTCCTGTCAGAAGGCATTACTCCAAGTGCGCCGACCGTATCTCTAACAACTTTGAGTATTTTTTCAAAAACTCTCTGTGGGATACCGTATGCATTCTTAATCATGGACAGCATTTTTTCGTCTTCAAGCGCATCGGCTAGCCTCCTGTAAACGGAGGCGACCTCCCTGGCAACCTTATACTCCACTGGAAGCATATCTCCAGT
>CAZJJA010000013.1:0-23150 GCA_964546235.1 uncultured Thermofilaceae archaeon
TTCATTTTAACTTGTGCGATCTTAATCACCTGCTCCATCGTAAGATTTCCTATTGTCTCATGACCGGGTTGGTGCGCTCCTTTAGAAACCTGAAGTTCTTTTACGATTAATGCCGCTGTTGTAGGTGTACCAACTTCTACCTCAAAGGTCTTCTTTTCGACATCTACTGTTACCTTGACAGGAACTCTCATTCCAGCAAAGTCCTTTGTAAGCTGGTTGATCTTGTTCACAACCTGCATGACATTTAGTCCGAGGGGGCCAAGTGCAGGTCCAATCGGTGGTCCTGCTGTGGCTTTGCCTCCCTCTACTAGGAAAGTAAACGTTTTAACGTTCTGCGACATTTATGTCACCTTTTTTACTTCAATGCTACAAACATTGAAGACCTTGTGGCCTTTAGTCCGGGCTCGCCATGTTCGACCTTCTTTGTAGTTAGTGAGAATTCTCCCAAGTAATGTCCTATTTTTTCTGGAGTAATCTCTACGGGGACAAACTCTTTGCCGTTATATACATGGACAGTGACACCTATCATTTCTGGTATTATGATCATATCTCTAACGTGTGTTCGGATAATGGGTGGTTTTTTACCCTCTGCTATGGCTTTTTTTGCCTTACGTATCTTTTCTAGCAGGTGACGCTGTTCTTCGGTGAATCCCCGTAGCAGTGAACGCCTTTGACGTGATGGAAGTAGTTTGATAAACTCTTCGAGAGGCATTTTAGTGAGTTCTTCGATAGTGTAGCCTCTGTACCTGAACTTGCTTCCTCCTAGAGTAGCCTCCAATACTACACACCCTTGTTTCAACTATATGTGAAACATATAAATTCTACGCCAGTTTAAATCTAGTTCAGTATCAGAAGTGTTCTTCATTATTTTATATCTGGCTCCGCCGTATTCATCATCAATGCATGCAGAGAAATTTGGTATATTTATTTTTTTCTAAAATAAAATATATAATCGGGATTAGATAAATTAGTAATATCTTATATTTCGGATAACATATCTATATCCGGAGAAAAATTTAAGCGATGAAAAGAATAGCTGTGGTTGGCGGAGGCTTCGCTGGATTTAACGCTATAAAAACACTATCTAAAGAAGGTGTTACGGAAAACAACGAAGTCGTACTAATAGATAAATCTGACTATTTCGTCTATTTACCCTCCCTTCCCTACCTTCTCTCAAGAAAAAAGACTGTCGAGGATCTAACAGAGAGGCTAGACAAGATCGCAAAACGTTTCGATGCACAATATATCAAAGGAGAGCTCAGCGAAGTCTTGCTTTCGGAAAAGAAAGTTAAACTTTCATCAGGAGAAACTCTCAACTATGACTTCTTAATACTGGCCTTGGGAGCTACAACAGAATTCTTTAATATTCCAGGTGCAGAAAACACTATTCCATCGTGGAGACTGCCACATTATCAGACCATGTTGCAGTTGCTCGAAAAAAAACCAGAAAGAATATGTGTCGTAGGCGCAGGACTTACAGGTGTAGAAGTTGCTGGTGAACTTGCTGAAGTTCTTGGACCAGACAAAGTCACCATTGTTGAAAAAATGCCTTACGTGTTACCCAACCTTAAGAACGAGAATGCTTCTCATGAAGCAGAGAAGATTCTTACAAAACATGGCATAAAAGTGGTAAAGGGTAAAGGTGTTACCAAAGTTGTAGATGGAAAGCTCATCCTTGAGGATGGCGATAAACTCGAATGCGACATGATAATATGGTCTGTCGGCATTAGAGCACCAAATATCAGATTTGATCAGAAAATACCAGTAAGAGATAGAGGCTGGATTGTCGTTGAAAAGAATCTGCAAGTGCAGAGTTGTCCAGAAGTCTTCGCCGTAGGAGACATAAACTGTTTTGCAATAAATAACGACTATGCGATGAAAATGGCCGAAGAGGCTATCCTCCAAGGAAAGATAGCTGGAAAGAATATTTCAAAAATTCTAAAAGGAGAAAAACCTGACATCGTGCACAAGCCGATATTTATTACATCTAAACCTAGAACCCTAGTTTCACTCGGCTTCAATATAGGCTTGCTTGTGTGGAATGGAAAAGTGCTTGCAGGAAACACACCATACATGGGTAAAATGCTTATCGAAAAAATGGTTATGCGAGACATTAAAGGAGAATTCCTCGGAGATACCTTAACAAGCCTTGAAAGCAGGGTTCTAAAACTTATAGGATAATTTTTCTATTTTCTAGCTATTCATAGAAAAGAGAAATCTAGCCTTTCCTTCTACCAGTTCTTCTAGCAGCTATATGTCCTACCTTTCTTCCTGGAGGCGCATTTCTAGGTGCTGGCGTTAATCCCTTGGGGTGATGTCCTCCACCTGCAGGATGTGCATATGGAGACATAGCCTTGCCTCTGACAGTCGGATATTTGAAAGACTTTGCCTTAGACCAATGATACATTTTTCCTGCTTTTAGGAATGGTTTTTCAGTCCTACCTCCAGCAGCAGCTATGCCTATAGTTACTCTTGAATCGCTATTTACTTCTTTAACTTTCTTAGAGGGTAACTGTATGAGAGTTTTACCCTTAGAGTGAGCAAGAACCGTTACATAGGCTCCACTGCTTCTTGCAAATTTTCCGCCATCGCCTGGCCTCAATTCTACGTTAAATACCATGCTTCCTTCTGGCACATTTCCAATAGCAACTATGCTGCCTAGTTGGATCGGGGCTTTCGCACCATAATAGATTTTTTGTCCGACAGCTAGCCCTTCGGGCGGTATCATCAGCATTTCTCTTCCATCTTCAAATACGACTCTTGCTACTGGAGCGCCCCTTCCCGGTTCGTGCATTAACTCTTTGACAACGCCTACAAGTACCTTGTTCTTAAACTCTGAAGGAATGTATGGAAGATATCTGACCGGGCCTATCCTCTTCCATCCGGGATTTCTAAATACAGACCCTCCACGACCTCTCCTTTGGACGAGCAAACGTTTACCCATTCTATTTCACCCTTATAGGATACCCATTCTGGACGCTATATCAACCGCAGAGTATTCTGGGGCTAGTTTTACATAAGCTTTTTTCTCGCCGCGAGGTGTAATTAACGTGTTAACTTTTACGACCTTTACTTCAAGCATTTTCTCCACGGCTTCTTTGATCTGGGGCTTTGAAGCCCTACGATCTACGATGAACGTTAATACATTGTTTTGCTCCATGAGCATCAGAGTTTTTTCAGTCACATGCGGACGAATTATTATCTTCGTATAGTCTACACTCATTACATCTCACCAAACTTCTTGGCTAGAGACTCAAGAGCAGAAACAGTATAAATAGTCAATCTGCCAGGCTCTCCGCCAGGCGCTAAATGCTCAACATTAAGTACATCAACAGACGCTATGTCGACTCCTGGAAGATTTCTAGCAGCTTTTACGATGCCTTCATCCTGCCCAACAACTATCAGGACGCTCTTGGGAACCTTGTATCTTCTGCCCCTCATCTTTCCTTTGCCAGCTCTTACCCTCTTCCCATTCTGTGCACGTTCAACATCCTCCCAGACACCGAGTTTTTTCATGATTTCTCTTACTTCACTTGTCTTCTGTACTTTCTGGAAATCATCGGTGACTACAACTGGTATAGATTTTACATTATCGATAACATGACCCCTCCTTCTAATAAAGTACTCGTACGCAGTTGCAGCTATCGCAGACATTAAAGCTAGCCTCTTCTCCTTTCGATTAATTTTCTCACGAATCTTCTTCTCAACTCTTGGCGGATGTGCTCTCCTTCCTCCAACCGCCTGTACAACCCTTGCAGCCCTCGATCCTCCTTTAACCCTTGCAACCCTGGCTATACCATGTCCTACACCCCAACTCTCCGCAGTTGTCCTAAGCCCAGCCAAAGGATCTGTACCCTTTGGCTGCAGTCTAGATGTCCTGAGAGCAAGAACCGCCCTGCGAATCAGGTCTATTCTAACAGGTGTTTTGAACACAGAGGGGAGTTTTATCTTCTTTACTTCGCTTCCCTTAAGGTCGTATACACTTACTTCCTCAACCAACTTAATTTCACTAGCAACTGACATAGCATCTCACCTCTAACTTTGAGGCCAAGGTAATGTACTAATATACGTGATTCTTGGAGATTCTCTTTCAATATCTGGGGGTCTTACTGGGAACCTCATCTTTATTAGCCGTTTAGCGGGTCCTGGAACGCTTCCTTCAAGTATCACATACATAGACTTTATGAGGCCATAGTGAGGCCATCCTCCCTTGGGGTTAATGTCGTCTTCTTTTCTCCTTTCTTCGTCCATTAGGTTTCCGATCTTCAATATGCGTTTGTTGTATTCTGTCCTCTGGTGAAAGCCCATTTGTCCTGGGAAGGGTGTGTAAAACATGATTGCTGGCTTTGTTGGACCGACGCTACCTATCCTTCTGCTTCCCTTTCTGTGTTTATGCCATCTGGGAAGCTCCCTAACACCATATCTCTTTATAACGCCCTGGTATCCCTTACCTTTAGTCACAGCAAGTACATCTATGTACTGTCCCACTTGAAAGACCTGATCAATTGTAACCTCTTTCCCAAGGTTTTCTTTTACAAAATTCAACGCCTTTTCTACTCCACCTCCCACAGCTATCTCAAAGACCTCAGGCTTCTTCCTATGGATGCCTGCGAGCCTGGGCTGCGTAGCTACGATTGCTCTAACCTCGTCAATGTCACCGATTAACTCTTCAATCTTTTTCAACTGTTCTTCTGTATAGTTTTCTTTTTTAGGCATAGTAAAGACACGAGCAATATCCTGGGAGAGATTTGGAGCCCAAACCTCTCCTATACTCTTAAGCCCATAGAATGTTTTTTCATAAACCCTAAAACCAACTATCCGTAGTGGTGGTGTCTCAATAACCGTTGCAGCCTTAACGACCTCCTGTCCATAAAATGGACTGTTCTTGTTGTCTTCGATCTTTACCACGTGTAACATACCAACTTTGTATCCAGCAAATCCTAGCAATCCTTCAACTCCTGGGTTAACCCAGGTCCTAACCCTAGCTACTATACTTCGTGCACGTTTTCTAGGGTAATATGCCATTGATCCATGACGCGATGTATGACCTTTCGCCATCCATCAACACCCTCTATCCTAAACCCATCTAGAACAATATGTATCAAATATAAATTCTCCGTTTAAGACCAAAGCCTAATACTCTCTATTCTACCAGCAGGTTAATAACCGATAGAGAGATCATTACCGCCTCCTCTGTCCTGACGGTTCTTGTCCCCTGATTGGGAATAAAATTTATCACATAGTCAACATGTTTCTCTAGCTTAAAACCCTCTTCCTTAGCGATCTCGAAGAGGCCTTTGCTCCACATCCCATATATCAAGGCCACTGACTTTGCTTTTTCCAAATCACCTCTAAGCTCATCCATGACTGCTCTAATATCTCTACCCTTTCTAGATGTTGCAATAACCATCACTTCTCTGGAAGATAAATCCCTCAAAGCATCTTTCAAACCTTTTCTGACCTTTACCTCATAACCCCAGTAGACTGGAACATCTTTACGATCAACCAGAATCCATCCTTCATTTGTCCTTTTTATGATTACCCTATCTCCAACCTTTCCGCTACCTTCCACAATAACCGGCTCTTCTAAGCCAGCGTCAACATAGAGATTTCCTCTAGCTGTGGATATAACTAATCCTTCCCTGAACTTTGGCTTATCCTTTTTTCTAGGATGACTAGGAATCGCTAGTGGCGGCAACAAGCCTACATACTTGAGAGCCGGAGAGTAGGAATATAGTCTTTTTCGTAAATATTGTGGAGTGTTTAAATAAGACAAAATCTGTACCAGGTAGCTAGGATCATGGTCTTCATGTTCAAAGATTACTATCTCTTCCACTCTAAAAATCGCCAAAGCCCTCGCAAGAAAGCCTATATGCAGAGTTCTAGCGGGTTCATGAAGTTCTGAAAAAAGCGAAGAAGGTAAAGCAACTATTCTTTTTTTCTTAGGTCTCTTAACCATATATCTTCATAAAATGCTATTTACCTTTCTTTTTACCTTTTTGCTGCTGTTTCTTCGACTTCTTCTCTACATCAAAGAATATTGACGTCCTCTGCCTGCCACCCATATATATCACCGTATAGAATACAAGCTATCTACAATAAATTTCTACCCCCTTCTCCCTATGTTTCTGAAAACTTATTCTACTGCAACCCAGTAAGCCATCTTGCCTCTTCTTTCTTCGCGCACTTTGCCCTCTCTTAGAAGTATTCGAAGCACATAGAAAACCTGGCTATGAGAAAGACCCAAATCACGAACTATCTCAACAGTAGGTACAGGACCATGCTTCTTTAGGTATTCATATATTAGCCTTTTTCTCTCGATAATTTTTTCAGTTACTTTCCGAGGCACTAGCCTTCACCTGTATTATAAGTATTTTCATAATTCACTAATAAATCTTATTTTAATAGATTTTTAAATAGAATTAAATAATGATGCTAGAGAAGAGAAAAAAACCTATTTTCCAATTAGGCGCGCGAGCGCTGGATACATCTCTAAAGCTCTTTCACTGGCCAAGAGCTGATAGTACTGAACCAATATGCCTACCATTAGTAGAATTCCTATACCACCTCCCATAGCTCCAAGGATATCGCTAATAACTGCTATAACACCGATAAGAATTCCGCTAAACACGGTTAGAGCCCATACATAGCGTTTGAGTACCGCTGCAATTACTTTTTCAGACTTTCTGAATCCAGGAATTTGTAGCTGTGCTTTTACAAGCTGTTCAGCCTGAGACTCAGGATCCATACCAGACGTCATAACCCATGCGACAGCAAACAGTATGGACAGAATGATGAATATGGCAGCATAGATGATTACATGAACAGGATCACGCGCCACAGACCAGACTGTTCTTGGGGGAGTCATGTAATATACAAGGCTTCCCGGTAGTGGCACTAGTCCATTTTCTGTCACATTATACATTGCTATTACGTTAAGTATCGGGTTGGAGTTGTTGGGATTGAATCTTGGCCATAAGGCTTGTGTTAACATCATTACGTCTGCATAGAGGGCTCCAACAAGGATTACTGGAATATTAGATACATACATAAGTTTTAGAGGTATTCTTGTCCTCATCCCGCCGAATCTCGCACTCGCCACTGGTATCGTGATTTTCGTGCTCTCTAGGAATGTTAGGAGAGTTAGAAAGAGCAACATTGCGAGAAAACCTATGAGATCTGGATACCCAGATGGTCTTACAAGGGTGTATTGTAGTAATGTTGAGTTTCCTGTAGTCATAAGATAGGATATACTGTAAAATAGTGACGGGAAAAAGCCGTAGAGAAGACCATCGGGAAGAGGTCCTATGGGGCTGAACATTTCCCAGAAGATTTGTTGCGCTACTCCCGCAGCGATAAACAAACTTATCGCGCTCCCTATGCCCCATCCCTTCTGTAGAAGTTCATCCATGAGCAACACGAATATGCTGACTATGAAGAGCTGGGAGAAGACGAGGATCTGCTGTGTTATTGTCAAGTTTCCGTAAACACCGCCTACAATATAGGCTAAAGCTTCAAATGCCGCAAACATTATAGCAAATATTTTCTGAACCCCAGCAAACAGTTTTCTTCCTTCACTTGTTGTCAAGTCTATTTGAACTATCCTGCTACCTACAAGAAGCTCCCAGACTATTCCAGCGGTAACGATAGGACCTATTCCTAGCTCCATTAGGGTACCGCGCTTTGAAGCCAATACTACCTGTAAAAATACTAATGCTCCGAGTCCTTCTTGTGTTTGTCTTGGAATTCCATATAGCGGGATTTGTCCAAGTAGAAAGTATGCTACCAATACTAATGCTGTCCAGAACAATCTTTCCCTTAGACTTGGTTTTCTGGCAGGCTTCTGGATTTCTGGCAATATTCTAAAAACAGGTTCGAGTATGTCATATGCTTTTGACAAACTTATTCACCGCTAATCAATTCAACTTTTCCACCAAGAGACTCAATCTTTTCTATAGCTTTTCTTGTAGCCTTATGTGTCCTAACAATGATCTTTTTGGTAACCTTCCCGCTGCCAGTTAACTTGTTGATGCCTATTCGTGTTAGGTCAACCACATAGTTTTCATTTTCAATCTTTGCTAGACCCTTCTGAACAAGATCCTCGAGTACCTCGTCCAACTTTCCTACATTCATTATTCTATAAACCAGTACAAGAGATGGATGGCGCGTAAAGCCGTGTTTACCGTACCAGTCTGGAGCATATTTAACGGTCCATGTCCACTTGTGTTTGTGGTATCCCACCATACCTCTGCCGCCTTTTCTGCCACTTCGCCTATGCTGTGCTACACGTCCCCAGCCGTAGGTTCTGCTTCCCCTATAATATTTGCGTTTCTTCTCTCTACGGACAACCATCGCTAACACCTTTAATAATCTCAACCGCAAAGAACTATTTACAACAATTTAAATTTTAAGCGTAACTATAAGCTTGCATTTATTATAAGAAAGTATAACCACATGAAAAATGTGTGATAAGTCTAAAGCATTCTTAGGAGCAAATTGTTTATTTCTTCACCCCTGTAGCCAGTCTCTCCACCATCCTTATAATGCTTCTTAATGGTTCCTTTAAAGCCTCCGCTAGGTGGTCTTAGCCGGAATACCGGCTTTACATCTGGAAGCTCTGTCCATTTAACTTTGCCTTCTATAAGAGCCTTTGCCAGCTCGTTAAAGTCTTTAAAGCCTATTTTCTCCAGATACTCCTTTGTTATGCGTTTGTTACCTTTCAGCCTTCCACGTCTTTCCAGCAAGAGAGCCAAGACCTCCTCATTTATTTCTCCGTAGGTTACGACGTTTTCGAGAATGCGCTTCAACATGCCTCTAATAGATGGAGAGTCCTCCACAAGAACTGCATGGTAAACCTTATGAAGCCTAAGTAATTCCAATGCCTTCCTTTCATCCGGCCTTCGGTCAGGATCTCCTCTTAATCTAACCACGACCCATAGCGCCATCAGTTTCACCACATATCAGGTGACTTAAACCTATATGTCTCCTTTAAGGCATTATAGACAGCTTTAGCCATATTGTGAGTCGTCCTTGTCTCTCCAAAGGATCTTGTCCACACATCTTTAATGCCTGCTAGGCGTAGGACTATTTTAGCTACGTCCGAAGCTACAAGGCCCACACCTTTTGGTGCAGGCAATAACTGGATCCTAACGCTTCCACTCTTTCCTTCAACTTTAAATGGTAGACTATGTGGTTCACCGCAGAGACACTCCCAGCTTCCGCAACCCCGTCTAACTGGTATAATATTGAGCTTGGCGTTTCTAACAGCTTTTTCAATAGCTACTCTTATATGACGGGACTTTCCCATCCCAACTCCTACATAACCGTCTTCGTTGCCGACTGCTGCTGTAACCTGGAATTGGCTTACTTCGCCTGCGTCGGTTTGCCTCTGCACGAAGTTCACATTGATTACTTCAAATTTCAGGTTGGGTATTAGAGCATCAATAATTTCAACTTCCTTAATTGGCAAGTTTTTCTCGAATATCTCATTTATTGATGTGATTTTTCCCTCCTTTACTAGCTTTCCAAGCGTAGTTCTCGGAATCCATTCTTCGAGCATCGACACAAAAACCACCACACCATCTAAGAGTGACTATAAATAAAAGTTTTCGTCCCTAAAAGGACTTTAGAATTTTTGCCTTCACCTCTTCAAAATGCTGTGGCAACTTTTCGGGCTTTAATCCAGCCTCAAGATACGAGGAAAAGCGTCTCTTGTATTCTTTCTCATTTCCTTCTAGGAGAAGCTTTGCATAGTTGGCTACATGTTCGCCTCTTATCCTATCTTCACTTGGTAGAATCTCTTCACCTACAGGTATCTTCAATCCAGCGTCAAGTGCCCCCTTAACTGCAGCAAACACCCTTGCACCCTTAGTCGGGCTGTGAAGTCCTATATCGACTATAGCCTCCTCAATACCCTTCTTTTTAGCCTTTAAGCCAGCCAAAAGTCCAAGCAAGTATGCGGCTGAAGTGTTTTTTCCACTAGCCTTCCACCCGTATCGTTTGAGTTCCTGTGAAACTGCAGACACATGTGTGATATCTCCCTTGGGATGCGGTGTGATAATCTGGACAACTATTGTTCTGGACAGAACCCTTACGACAAGTCTAGGCTTTCCTGAAAGTATCATCTTTCTACGTTTATAGTAGTTTGTTTTGCCTTCACGTCTACGCTTTAAAGGTACCTTATATCTTGCTCCTCTAGCCAAACCTACTCACCCTCCTTCTTTATAAGATTGTGCTCATTAATGTAGAGCTTTAGGTGAGAAACGCTTCTAAACATTCCGCCTTTCACTAGACGATAAAGTCTCCTGTATGTACGTCTGTCTATAAGTCCTTTATCTCTGAGATAACGGATAAATCTGCGTTGAGCCCTGACATGAGCCACCCAAATATCCTTCTCGTCGAACCGCTTGCCCTTTCTACTGCCATGTCCTCTTCTTCTACCCCTCTTTTTCTTTAAATGACGAATCCTAGCTCTCCCACGGGAAGGTGTTGATGCAGGTCTCTTAGCTATAACTCCATCGTGGATAAGTCTTTTAACATCTTCTCGTGAAATAGCCATTGCAACATCGTCTAACCTGTCTGGATCAATCCATATTCTGCTTTCTCCCACACCCAGTATGTCGGCCGCCAAGCGTCTCGCAAGACTAACGTCCATCTTTTACACCTCAACTCCAGCGTTAAGCACTCTAATACCTAGTTCTTCAGCTTTTTTAATTATTTCTAGCCTTTTCCGTCTCCCGACAGTTGATGCTATTTTCACAGCCTGTATTGAGGGATCAACCTTCTCTAAATCCTTAACATTGTAGACTATAACTTCCTGGAAGCCTGAAGGATGAAGTCCTCTTACAGCTTTGGGACCTCTGTATCCTACCTTGACCATTGGTGGATAACCCTTTCGCTGTTTCCTTATCTTGTTATCAAGAGAATGTCTTGGACTACGCCAATTGTCTTCCAACCTTGCTAGATACCATGAGTTCATACGGATAAAGCGTGGTCTTGTCCTTGACATAAGATTTCGAAGCATTAAAAGTCTCTTCAACCTGGCTTCAAGCTTGGGTCTTTTGGTGACCGAAACCTCTTTCTCCTCTCCCATTCATATCACCTAGCAGCATCAGTATACATATGCCAATAACACTCCGCCTATTCCTTTTTCTTTTGCTTCAATATGCGACATTACACCCTGTGGCGTCGATACAATGAGTAAGCCTATATCCCTAGATGGTAAGTATTTTTCTTCCCATATCTCGAATTCGTCCTTTTTAACGGGAAATCTCGGCTTTATAACTCCACACTTATTTATTCTACCCAGAAGCTTTACAACGAACTTTCCGCTACGACCATCATCAACAAACTCGAAGTCTTCAATGTAGCCATGCTCTTTCATTACTCTTAAAACATTTGCGATTAGCTTTGAGGCTGGATAAATTATACATTCTTTTTTTCCTCTTACTTCGTTGTTCATTATTGTCGCCATGGCGTTAGCCAGCGTATCCATCATTACCATAATAATTCCCCCTCAACTTGAAGAATAAGAGTATATTAATACTACGCTTCGCTGTTTTAAGAGTACTTCTTGAAGCCAAGTTCCTCAGCTACCTCTCTAAAACATCTCCTGCAAAGGTTTAGTCCATATATCCTGATTACTGCTTCATGCGTTCCACATCTCACACAACGTAATGCGCCTTTGCCAAACTTCCTTTTTTTAGGCGGTCTCAGCTTCCCCATATTACCTCCTACCTCTTATCACTTTTACACCTAAAACTTTTTCGAGAAACTCTATTGTCTCCTCCTTTGTAACCCTATGTCTATCAGGAATTCTAGACCTCTTCCTTTTCCTTCTAGCTACCCTATAACCTGGACGCTCCATTGCAACAATAACATCAAATCCATATATACCGACTTCAGGATCATACTTTACTCCTGGTAAAAGGATGTGTTCACGTACACCAAACGCAAAGTTTCCGTGCTTATCGATACTTCTCTCATGTATGACATTATCAACAGCCGCGAAGGCTCTTTTAAGGAAATTTATTGCTTTCTCACCTCGAAGAGTCACTATAGCAGCTATGTTTTCTCCCTTCTTAATACCGAAATCCTTTATCGTCCTTTTAGCTTTTCTTAGTGACGGCTTTTGTCCGGTTAACTCTTCGAGAAGCTTAGCTGCTTTTGCAAGCCTTTCTCCAGACTCACCGACACCCATGTTAACGACTACCTTGCCTATGAAAACACGCCGCATCGGATGATCCGTTTCAAGATACATTTTTTCGCTACCACCCATAGTTTTACACCTCTTCAAACAGCTTTATAACTGGTTTATCATCTCCAATCGGAAATACGTACTCTAGAATTGTCCTAACAACGTTCCCATCAGCATCCTCTAGTTCTACAAGAGCATTTCTTTTCTTGAAGACCTGGTTAATTGACTTTATCTTACCGATAAAGCCCACGTTTGCACCATCTATCACTACTGCCAGCTTTCCTATCTCAAATGGTATATGTTCTAAAATCTCCTGCTTAGGGATCCTCAACTTTACTGTATCATATGTCTTATAGGGCGCTTCTACTGGCTTGAAAGGATTCTTCACTCTTATAAGATGTGTTCTTCCGTCATGAAATGTTAACTGTATATGTCCTCCCCTCACCGTATATTTTCTTTTAATCCTAACTGGTTTAAACGAAGCCTCTTCCTTGTCTATATCAATAAAGGACATCTGCTTTACCGGATGAGGTACTAGCCTCAGATACCTGTCTTCAGGTATGATATAAAGAACATCCATGAGACCAACAGGGAATTTATGGTCTGTCACTATCCTACCGTCCACCATTATTTTTCTCTCTGCAAGAACCTTCCTTGTCTCTCTCATAGTCAATGTGTAGCCAAGCATATCCCTGATAACAACACCTAAGGGGATTGAAGAAAGCAAAGTATGGGGTCCTGGTCGAGGCTTTACCGCCCAAACATATCCTTTACGCTTTATAGGCCAGAATGGAGGAGATGTCGCTCTTCGCAGATGTCTAAGAGATCCCTTTATTTTACGCACCATACTTACTCACCTCCAGAAACTCTACCTTCTATTTTTTCTTTACGAAGAGGATCGCTCAGATCGAGTTCTGTTATCACGACTTTTGAGGGGTGGATGGGGAACGGAACCTCTGTTCCATCCGCCTTTGTAAGGTTGACCCCTTCAACGAATATTCTAACCTTTTTCACGTCTACTCCAACAACCTTACCCTCGTGACCCTTAAAGGAACCCCTCACAATTAAAACCCTGTCTCCTTTCCTAACCCTAACTCGCTTTATACCATATTTTTCCCTAAGCTCGCTGGACAAAGGTGCTACAAGTTGTTTTGCTTTTACATGTAGGGGTGCCCTATAGACTTGTCTTTTTCTAACCTTCCTTGGCTGCGATGAAACCTTCTGACCCATAATAATCCCACATGCTTCATCTACATGAAAATATAAATTCTCCGTTCAGACTTACTTTTTCACTCTATGGAGGACTGCTGCCAGTTTTCCTTTATCTTCATTTTTGTTCTTCTTCTTAGATCTATTTGCTGAACTATCTTTCTTCTTACCATCTTCGATGAAAATTTTCTCAGCAAAGAGATTATGCTTTTCAACTTCCACAATGGGGACAACCATATATCTAGAATCTGAAGTCCATACACTAGATGACCTTATTTCTCCAGTAAAGGTGTTGTATAGAATAAATTTGCCTGAAAGCGGTTTTTCCAGCTCTATGTAATATATTATGCCGATGTCGCCGAGCATACCGACCGGTATAAAATAAATGTGACGAGAATCAACGCTTACATGGTGTACAATAGGCAGTTGCGCAACGTTAAGTACATGTATTAGGTCTTCAATATACTTGAGTTTTACCGTCTTCGGTTTTGACATGACTTTCCATCTTAAGGCTGTTTCTGTTGAACTGATATATTGTTGAGATATAAATAAGAAACGAGTTTTGGAAATTAGAACTCTTTATTTTAAAGAATATATATTTATATCTAGAGCTACTGAAAAATATTCCGTCTCTTAGCCTATTCAATAATCTTTTTTAAATTTTTTTCAAATGGAGGATAAACTATCCCTTTCTCAGTTATTATTCCTGTGACAAGGTTTGGAGGAGTTATGTCAAAAGCATAATACAGCGAAGAGACCCCCTCAGGAGCTATCCTAACCCCCCTAAAGTATAGAACTTCCTTAGGGTCTCTTTTCTCGATTTCAATCTCATCAGGACCCCTAATTTCCATGTCAATACTGCTGGTAGGAGCTGCCACATAGAATGGAATGTTGTGTACCCTCGCTACAAGAGACAAGGGATACGTCCCTATCTTGTTTGCTACAAAACCTAGCCTTGTAATCCTATCAGCGCCTACTATAGCTAGGTCTATTTTTTCTTTCTCAGCCAGTATTCCTATACTATTGTCAGTCACCACATAGACCTCTATCCCCGCCATATGCAGTTCCCATGCAGTTAGCCTGGCACCCTGAAGGTATGGCCTTGTCTCTAGCGCAAAAACTCTTACATTTTTCCCCTTTTCTTTAGCAACATAAATTGGCGCTGTGGCTGTCCCCCAATAACTAGTAGCAAGAGACCCAGCGTTACATACAGTTATTATCGTATCTCCGTCCTCTATTAACTGCTCTCCATACTCGCCGATCTTCCTATTTGCCTCTTCGTCTTCCTTCTGTATAAACAAAGCTTCCTCAACTACTCTTTTCCTAGCTTCCTCGACGCTTGTAGCATCTTTGACAGACTCCTTTATTCGTTTAATTGCCCAAAAAAGGTTTACCGCAGTGGGACGGGTCTTTGATAAAACATCCGATACTTTCTCTAAACCTTCCATGAATTCCTCCAATGTCCTTGCAGAAGAGTGATAAGCATATAGTGCCAGAGCAAATGCTGCTGCCACACCAATAGCCGGTGCACCACGTATCTCCATTACTTTGATTGCCTGCGCTACTCTCGTCCAATCTGTCGTTTCGATATATTCAAGCTTGTCTGGTAGGAGAAGTTGATTTATAAGCTTGACTTTACCCTCTTCCCAAACTATAGTCCTAGGAAGATTGAGCATTGCTTTTCACCTTATAGTTTGACATACATGCTTAAAATTCTTTGAGCACGTTTCCCAGCTCCCTTTCCAGAAAATCATGTATACTTCTAGCAACCATCTGTGCTATTCTAAGCGGTTCTGGAACCTTACCATTAAATGTCACAGCATTCAAAACTGTTCTTACATCGCTCATAGAAAGACCAGTGCTCCTAATATATACATATTTTCCTGTCGACTTAATATATACTAGTTTTCTTTCACCGAGCTTTTTGTAAAGTGAAAGCCTTAGATTATCGCCAGGAAAATATTCTCTAATATATTTTTCCAGACCCTCCGATTCCTCGTAGCTTACACATATAACAGGTATTCCGGTCTTCTCATATAACTCCTCTATATCAACGATATTAAACCAAGATATTATACAACCATTAAGCAATATTACATTGATGTCCTTTCTGCCAGAACCCTTCACTAGTTCTATTATTCTTTGCGTAGCGTCGAGTCCTCCAACTTGTGTTCTCGTAACATATACTCCATCTATGATTCTATCCCGCCTATAACTGACACCAACAATTATTGAGAAAGTATTTGTCTTCCTAAAACACTCTGCAATCCCGAAGACGCGATAGCCTGGTTTAAACGTTTTTAAAGTCATAGTTTTTCATATTTCGAATTCTTTGTCAAACAACGTAATCAATCTATAACCGTTCTCTTCAACCACTACCATATCTTCGATTCTAATACCCCCGTACCCAGCCAAGTATACTCCAGGCTCTACCGTCACCACATCACCTGTCAGCAACCTTTCCTTGCTCTCGTAGGTAAGATAAGGATTCTCGTGAATATCTATTCCCACTCCGTGACCTAGTCCGTGGTTAAAGTATTTCGCTAAGCCTTCTTCTTTTAGAATTTTATATGCTGTCTGATACGGCTTTACCGCATCTATATTGCTCTTTATTTCATTCATCGATTCTCTTTGAGCACGTAACACCGCATTGAACAGCCTTTTTTGTCTGCTAGACGCTCTACCGAATACGAACGTGCGAGTTATGTCTGAACAGTAGCCGTTATACTTAGCGCCAATATCTATTTTTACAAATTCACCCTCCCTAAGCTTTTTAAGCGAAGGCTTTGCATGCGGATGTGCAGAATGTTCTCCAAAGGCTACGATAGGATAAAACGAAAAAGTATGTCCTCTTCTTACGAAAAACTTTATTATTTCCGATGCAACCTCTGCCTCTGTAATTCCTGGCTCTAGCATGTCTACAGCTCTCCTTAGAGCTTGTTCGGCGATACGAGAAGCCATTATCATCATTTTTATCTCAATATCTTCCTTTTGGCGTCTCACTAGCGTGAAGTCCTTTGTAGCATCTTTTACCTGAGCTCCCAGCTTCTCCTCAACTTTCTGCTTAAAGTCTTTACTGGTAGCAACGAGACCTATTCTATCAGGTTCCAAGCCTGCCAAAGCGTCCTTAATCACATCCAAGAGTTCTCCGCGGCGAATTTCCTCATATTCACTAACTTCTACGTCGCCCTTCACAAATGCAACGACTTTTCCGATATGTGTCTCTTCTATCGCTCTCAAATATTCGAGCCTAGGAGATATCAATAATAAACCATTTTCAGACAAAATAGCTGCTGATGCAGCATCCGTGCCTGAAAGATAATAAATGTTTGACGCGCCTGTAACTATCAATCTCTCGATATTGTTTTTTTCAACCACTTTTGCCCATATTTTCTCTATTCTTTTTTTAAAATCAACCATTGTGTTATCAAATGAAATCATATAAAATAAATTTTTATCAGTCAAGCTTACTGAAATATTCAACGATTACCTACATATCTCTGAGCGACGTTAAGTGTAACAGGTTAGTTTATGGAATCCAAGATATTAGGCAAGATATCTACCGTTGACCGCATAATAGGAACAGCCACTGCAATATTTATTCCCTATGTATATGTAACTCTATTCTCTACAAAAATGTCCTCCGTGCCATTCATAGCCGGTCTGTTAGGTTTTGTAAACCCTATGGCAGGATTCATAACTTCGCTTCTAATAGTCATGTTCCTCTTGTACACCTATCTACCGTTCCTCGCGTTCATTTTATCGCCAGCCCTCCTCTTCCTGTTAGCTAAAGGAATAAAGTCATGGCGGAATGCAGCAATATTAGCCATAACGGTACCTCTTAGTATAATGTTTCCTAAATTCTTACCAGTATTCCTCGCTTTCGCTCTTGCTTCTTCGATATTCGAAAACGAGATCGATGCATTTATCTCAGGAATAATATATTTCTTTCTCCTGATAATAATATCTGCAATACTCCTCCCATCAGACCTTGTTCTTTCAAATATTATATATGTTCCAGGAGGCTTTATAGATAAGCTGACATCAACTACCTATCCCGGTAAAGCTGGAGAATTTTATTACCTATTTGTTCAAAGACTAATTAGCGATAACCTTTTAATCGAAGAACTTATCCTAGTGGTTCTCGCATTTTTTGCCTCATCAATAACGAAGCAAAATTTGGGCGAAAAATATGTGGGCATAATTTCTCCACTTCCAATAATACTCAACTCATTTATTGTTAACAATATGCTGACAACAACACAGCTTTTCCAGATGATGATGCTAACATTTTCAACGACAGGATTAACATTTGCAGTTCTCCTTAAAAACAAGAGCCTTGTCAAGAAAAATATTGAAAAAAGAGAACTGATAAAGAAGCAATATACATTACTGACTCCACGATATTCCATGAAAAATGTTGATCAGACAGCGAACATAGTAGATATAGTATTTTCCGATGTATCAGATACCATTTCGTTATTACAAAAATTTGCCGAAAAAGGCGAGAAAGTAATTATCCTAGCACCCTCGCTTGAAGATGAACTTCTGTTTATAAAATATGCATTGAAAGATAAAAAGGAACTTTTTATAAGAACAATACCAGCACATAGGCTCAAAGACAATAAACAGCAAATAGGTGTTCGATATGTGATTTATATACCTCCTTTATCGAAAAATGAGAGACTAAGTATTTTCAAGAGTCTCTCAGCTTATTATGGTGTTAACATAGATGAAGTATTGCTAGAAATACTTGCTGAAAACACAGAAAACTTTAGCCGAACAAGGCTTCTTTTGATTATGAATAAGATTAGACAAAAGATAAAGGAAACACGGGATGCCATCACAACAGTACTGGAAGTATTAAGTGAAGTATATCCGGACATCTCTCCAGAATTCTATGGGATGTTGGAAAAATATTACGAAAAATATTATATTATTGGAATAAAAAACTAATCTTTATTTCATTGCGTAATAACCTTTAAATTTTATGCACTCAAATTTGTGAAGAGACTTATGTCGAAGCCTGACTATATGCTACCTTATGAAGACATACCTTTCATGCACTGGGGGATCATTACAAAACACAATTTTTCAGAAGACAAAGCCAAATATGTCCCCAGGAAACGATGGGACCCTCTTTCTTCTGCTGAAATCAAGCTTTATGATCCATCGACAGGAAAACTAATTCCTATTGGAAAAAGGAGAGGGCATTTTTCGTATGTTAGCCCTATAAGAGCGAAGAGGCCAAACGAGCTGAAAGAAAAGAAGGTACCCTCTAAAAAACATGATGTATTTAAGAACATAATAGATGGGAAAGATTACGCTATTTTTATTACGATTAATGATAAAAGGGTAGATTCTGCTTTCTCTGTAACACCGGTAATGAAGGACCTCGAGGGCGTTAAGGCCGCTACTATAATCAATAGATTCCCTGCGATGGTAAGGCATATTGATCCTGAGATCGAGGAAAAAGTCAGGCAACTTATTGAAGATAAATATACTAGAATAGCTAGAGGGATAAACCTTGTAACTTTTGTAGTAACAGAATACTATGAGACATTAAGCGAAGCTAGCTTAGACATATTAATATGTCTTCTCAAGTCAATGGTAACAGCAATAAAATTCTCTGTCGAAGACGCCATAAAGCGTGGGATTAAACTCATCCCAGTGTATGCGTTTTTCAACATAGGTTATATGGCTGGTGGCTCTCAGCCCAGACTACATTCACAAGTATACATTGACTTGAACGAAGATGGGCACGGCGCATTCATGGAGAATTTACTACAAGCGTTTGAGGAAAAAAAGAATAATGGTTATTGTTATCTCTGTACTTCACGTCACGAAAATAGAGTGGTGTTTGAAAATAATACATGGATTGTTTGGGTTACCTCTTCTCCACGCAGGAATTTCCACTTGCGCCTTTCGCCTAAACGTCATATCCAAAGGGTCACAGAGCTGCAGGATGTCGAGCTTGAGGGGCTTGCAGAGTCATTAATTATAATTTCGAAAGCCTTAGACCGTGTCGGCGTCTCAAGAGACAGGAATGTCCTTATTTATAGTAACCCCTACGGCTATGAGTCTTTCTTCCATATATTTGTCGACATCATACCGTTCGAGCGTATAGGAGGTATAGAGATGCTAGACTCTGTCAGGGTTGCTAGATATTCTCCCGAGGATGTTGCTGAAGAACTGCGTAACGCTATAAACGAAATATAGAACTAAAGCTATTTTTAGAATTAAGTTAAATATACCTTAAGATAAGTTACTAGCATGAGTAAACATGCTTAACGCATTCTCGACAAAAACTCTTGTATTCCAAATATCCCAAACAGAACTAACATCCATTATATTAATTTTTAGCAGTATAATTGCTCTGGCTCTTTCTGTTGGATTGTTTATAGCTTTAATATATTTACTGAGAAGACAAGTATTTCAACAACGCACCGAAAGTCGTTCAGCCGAAACTATAGCTAGTAAAATTGTGGAGGATAAAGTTAGTGAGATCTCGGAAAATTATTCAAAACTTTCTCAAGAAATTGGAAAACTAAAAGAAGAGATCTCAAAACTTTCTCATGAATATTCAACAATAGTAACACGGCTAAATAATATAGAAACTAGGGTAACAGTTTTAGAGAGAAGAACTAAAAGAGAGGATAAATTGAAAAGCCTTTTATATCCTAGACCTATAGAAGAAAAGGTTTCGATCAAAGACCTCCAGTCTTTGAGTGATTTAAAACTTTATGTCCCTCAAATAAAGTTTGCAGCATTAATAACATCGCAGGGATATATCGTTGAAAGCTATGGACAAGGAAGCGAAATTCCATCAAAACTACTTGAAATTGCCAAACTTTCAGAAAAATTTACTAATTCAAGGAATGTTTCGATAACTCGTGGTAATAATCGGATAGAGGTTTTCTATATAGGGGATATGGAGGATCTTTCAATATATGGTATAATAGAAGTTGAGAAGAGAGTTGATGGACAAATGATTCAATCTTTAAAAGAAAGTTTAATCAGGTACTTTAACAAAAAGTTTAAAGAGGTAAAATAAATGGCGGAGCAGTCAGAAGAGAAGATAAAACAATTGCTAAGCAGAATAGTAAAAGATTCTATGGGAATTATAAACATAATTACTTTCGCGTGGAGAGACGGAATTCCAGTAGCAACTATTGCTCCATCGCAGGTTGAAGCAGAATTTATGACAGTCGCATCAGCCGCTGCATTAGGATCTTTAGATGCCTTAGGCGACGTTATGGGGAGCAAACTCAAGAGAATAGACGTCGAATTCGAAAATGGAGAACATGTTATAATTTCAGTGCTTAATGGTTCTTTCATTGCGGTGTCAACAACACCTAATCCAAATCTCGGTTTAATTCATTTAATCGTGAGAAAATATGAGAAGGAACTGAAAAGAATTTCAGGGATAGGACATGTCAATCCAAAGGAGGTATCTAAAGATACTGGTTAGTGGGCCTTATGCTAGTGGAAAAACTACTTTTATAAAGACACTATGTGAAAAAGTCTTAACCACTGAAGCAAAGGTTTATTCAACATATGAGTCTCAGGTCAAATCTACGACAACTGTTGCATTTGACTATGGAAAGATGTTCTATAATAGACTACCTATCTACCTATTTGGAACCCCAGGCCAGATAAGGTTTAACTTTATGTGGAAAATACTTTCCCTAGGAATACATGGTTACATCTTCATTATAGACGGGTCCTCACTAAGCTATGTTCTTAGGGGAAGAGCATTATATGAATACATGAAAAGTTTAGGTGACTTTCCACACATAATTGCAGTAAATAAGCAGGACATACCGGGTTCAGTAGACCCTTCTATAGTTGCACGACTATTTAATATAAATCCCGAACATGTCATACCGTTAATTGCATTGGAAAAAAAATCGGCATTTAGAGCAATCGAAAGAATTGTTGATATTTTGGCAAAAGAAAGAAAGGTTAAAATGATCGGTCAAACCGCTAATGCTTAGTTTTTTGTTTGAAAAATAGTTTTATGTCGATTCCCCAGGGGCTCCACATACTTATTTTCAGTTTACTATATTTCTCGTCACCTGTTAGTATATAAGGACTCATTTCTCTGCCGAAAATTTTCTCATCCGTATAGACTGAATATACACCTCCACTCTGGATAACGATGTGTACATTATATTCTCCTTTTTTAAGTGGAAGGACTAGTCTAGTACCAGTTGCATTAATGCCCCTAGGTGCATATTCGAAAATTATCGAAACCGGCTCGACGGTAGATACTTTAACATCTATGGTACCGTCGATAACTCTTTCTTGTAGTCCAACTTCCACTATAGCGTATGAATAGTTTGATTTAACGTGAAGATAACAGTTATCGTCAAAGAACAGCTTTTCTACTTGTTTACTAGACATTATTACTGGTTTATAGCATTGTTTTTCAAGACTACCACCAGAGGAGGGGTTAAAGGTAAATACATAATAGATTGACACACACGTAATCACGGCTATGATTATAACAATAGGAAGAACTATCTTTTTCCAGTCGTTCATTTAAAACCCCGATACGCCTTCTTTTTAAGTACTAGATATATATCTGTCGGCTCAAATTATTTAATGACTCTTATAGGTGGTAATCTTGGCGTTTAGTTTAGATGAAATAAAAAAACTGATAGACCCAATTTATAGAGTGACTGGTGTAGAGGGAATAGTAATAGCCACAAGCGATGGATTACCGCTAATGAGCAGTCTAGGCGATAGGGAACAAGAAGAGAAGGTTGCAGCATTAACTGCTGTTCTCTCAGAGGTGGGCAATAGAACAAGCCAAGAACTTGGAAAAGGCGAGGCCGAATGGATCACTATAAATACCGCGGAGGGAGCGGGTATACTTCTTGTAAAACTTGAAGATATAGGTTATATGGCCATATTGTTCAACCGTGATACAAAGCTTGGCGTCCTTCTATATACTGTGAGAGACATTAGGAAAAGGATCCAAAAACTAGTAAAATAAAATTAGTCAAAGGTTATATGTCTAACCAAAGAGCCTTCAAGTGTTTTTTCTACTTCATATATTTCTTCGACGGCTTCCTCTAAGTCTCTGTCATGTGTGACAATAATCATCTGTGATAAGGCGCCTCTTGTATAGAACAGTTCCTTCAAAGCATCAACTAGACTTCTCCTTTTCTCCTCGTCTAGGTTTGCTGTGGGTTCGTCAAACATTAACATGCCACCTATTTCATTGGAAATACTTTTAGAGATTGCTAAACGGAGACTTAGAGCCAATATAACTTGTTCGCCGCCACTGAGAGTTGTTATGCTTCTGACCCCATTACTGTCTCTTATAAATATGTTAAAGTCGTCATCAAGAATAACATCCTTTATATCAGTGTTAAAATATTCTAGAAATCTTCTTGCGTACAGTTGTACTTTAGGTATGATTATTTTTCTGATCTCTTTCTGCACACCATCTTTACTAAAGGCTTTTCTTATCTTTTCAAGTTCCGAGAATATGTTCTTAGCCATCTCATATTCTTTCTTTAACTTTTCAATTCTTTCAAGCTCATTTTTGAGCTCATCTCTCTTTTTCTTTAATCTCGCATAGTTTTCCTTGTTTTCTTCAATCCTGGCCTGAAGGTCGCCCACCTCTTTGATAATTCTATTTAGCCTTTCTCTAGTCTCCTGATAAGCGGATGTTATATCTTCGTACTGTTTTATCTTGGCTAGCAACCTGTTAATTTCTTCTTCAATTTTTTCT
>CAZJJA010000014.1:0-23146 GCA_964546235.1 uncultured Thermofilaceae archaeon
CTCCATTCTCTTTCACCACAATCTCGGCTAGTCTGCCACTTCTCAATACGTCTATCTCTACCATATCCATTAATGGTATCTTAGACATCAAACAACCGATTATTATAATTGGCTCGCTGATAACATTCACTATTCCAACTGGAGCAACACTGTTTTTCTTTAACCTAAGCAATATATAAGATCCAACTGTGCTTCCTTTGCCGTGAGGAAAAACTAAAATTTTACCAGCAATACTTTTTCCCTCTAACTCATGTCCTGGCTCTACAACAATGCCAGTCTTGGGATCAACACCTCCATAAAACGATATGGGTTGTTTAGAGACTAGCAGCTTACCACGACCCTTTCCCTCAACTAATGGTCTCCCTTCAATTTTCACGAAAATCACCACATGCAATTTTTAGTGCATCCATTCTCGAAACAAGTCTTACCTTATATCCCTGTGACGCTAAGTAGTATGCAGCCTTCGCGGAATCTGTGACAATTTTTTTGGACGCGAAATCCTTTAGGTTAGAAACGACCATACATGTATCAAAATAGACTTCTATACCGAGTTTTTCCATTTTTTCACGAAACTTCATTAAGGAAGACTCGTTCCAACGAGCAGTGAAAAGTAGCAATCTTTTTTTGGCTCCCCTTTTCCTGCTAATTTCTTCTACAATACTATTTATCTCATCAAGAGACAGGTGTGGACAGCCTATGACAACAACTTCGGGTTCTCTATAACCATACATCTCGAGAATGCCTTTAAGTTCGGTCTCATCAACAGAAACTCTTTCAGAAACCTCATCGTCAAATTTTTCTTTATATTCTGGCGAAATACCTGGCAAAACGACCATACCCGTTCCTCCAGCTGCACCGACTGCCGCTAAGAAAAGCTTAACCTGATCCTGCATGTTCATATTTAAACCGCTATTTCTTACTAGGGCTACTCTATTTCCCGCAATCTTGCCCACAATATAGCCTGCTACCTGGTAAAGTTTTTTCTTCGACAATATATCCCTTATGTTCTCAAAATCGATGAGAACCTCGGGCACACGTCCTTCATCAAGATGTAGTCCCACGTATGGTGCTCTACCAGCGATAGCTTCAAACAGGGCTAGGGGTCCTCCATCTCTATTTGTTCTAGCACCAATAACCGAGTTAGCGTAGAGCACCGCGTTGCTTTCAGCCCACGCTATATGATCTCCTAGCGATAATTTTGTGTAGAGATAGGGTGTACAAGTTAGGGTGGGTTTTACACCCATGGATATGAATGCCTGGATGACTTTCATTTGTTTCTGGTAGAACTCGCTATCAACATTCATTTTTTTCCACTGTTTGGTATCGAAACCTGCAGGATTTATCGTGGTAGGGACACTTACTCTTGCGCCTTTCTTCACAAGTTCTTCAAGAAATTCTAACCCTGCATCACCAATATTTTTATATGAAATACCGGAAATATGCGCGTTCTTTATTTTAACCAGTCTCTTCGCTCCGAGAGCTTCACCTACTTTCACTACAGTTTTCATGGCAAGAGATTTAGCCTCACCCTCTTCTCCATCAAGAATCCGCTCTTCCTCTTTCGTCAGGTACATTTTTCAATTCAGTGGATTCTAATGACACAGGAATAAAAATTTAATGACCAGACAACCTATTTATTTTCGAATATATCGTGATGAAATATAGCCGAGGTATAAATATGACCATACGACTTGCACTCTCATGTATAATTGCTTTGACACTATTGTTCTCCTTACTCTACAACATCACAGTTTTTAGTACTCCTTTGCAGTTAGAGAACGAAAAATGGGTTAAAATAGCGTCATACAGCATCGACACAGGTGTAATCCAGCATGTCGCACTTTCTCCATCAGGCAAAAGATTCGCATATAGCGATTCAACTGGTACAGTGAATGTATTTAATATTAGTTTGCAGAGATTTTTGACACTAAAATTTAATAAATATGCCGATATCAACATCGGTTTTGTTGATGAAAACATTTTATATGTAATTGTCCAGAGACCAGGCATTTCACTACCATTTTTAATGCTTATCGATATAGATAGGAACGTTACTTTATTCAATCAAACATTTCAACAAGATATAGGCAACTTGGTCAAAGCTATAGAGCATGAAAATAATCTCTTTCTAATGTTTTCTAAAATTCTGATAGTATTAGATAGAGAAGAATACAGGATGTTAAAGACCCCGGTTATACCAAAGGGATTTGGCAACAGGGGTCTTCAAATGTTCTTTACAAACGATTCAAAGCTATTTATTCTCGCTATAATGACTCACTGTCATTTCTGCCTCGAAAGAAACGAGAAATATGTTTTTCTCATTGATCCTTCTCTTGACGAAGAATATTCCGAGAAGCTTGAACATATATTAGCAGTCTTTCCTATAGAAAACAATTCTAAGTTTGCATTTTTAATGGATGATGGAAGCATTCGAGTGCACTCGTATTCATCTAAGGAAAGAAAATTCATCTATGAATATTCTTTAAAGAAGATTAATGTTGAAGGATCAATATACCTTACACGGGATTACAAAGTTTTGTACTTTTACGAATATGATAAAGACAAAATATCTGTTAGTGCCCATTTTCTAGAAAATTCAACATCCTATAGAAAATATATTTATGAAAAACTCTATTCAGGAGAAAAGATATTATTTCGAGCAAACGAAAATGGGCTTTACTCTATTTTAATTAAAAGTGTCGATAATACTCGCCTTATAATAGGAAACATAACAGCTGGAACATATTCGGAGATAAAAGTTAATTTTTCGGCAAAAGATATAAAGCTATCAGAGAACGTAATTCTGGTTCATGGCCTTAGAAACATCGAAATTTTTACTAGACAGAAGAAAGAGAAAAACAGTAAACTTCTCCTAGAGGTTGTAGATAAAAACGACATACCTATCGACAAATTCAATATAGTTTTTCAAAACGGAACTTCCATCTTCTGTACGTCAAATCCCTGCGAAGTGTTGCTCAAAAACGGACTATATACGTTCAATATTGAGGCTGAAGGCTACAGCCCGGTTACTCTTACAATAAATCTTACAACAAATGATTACAGGAAAATAACATTATATCCCATTACATATACTCTAAAGGCAAGAAGTGTTGATGAGAAAGGCAACACAATAAAGGCTGAGATTACGATTCTTAGAGAAAAAGACAACACGACTATTATTAGAGGTAAAAGCTATGTTGAAGTAGAAGTTCCTCCAGGCGAGTATAAAGTTATAGCAGTTTACGGAAATCATTCTATAGTAGAATATATTGACGTTATCCACGACACAAATATTGACCTCGTATTTAAGCAAGAGAAATACAAGTTGTCAGTGAAGATCAACAAGCCCCTCAATATAGAGAAAAACATCGTCATTATAGATAAGCACACGGGTAATGTCGTCTACAATGAGACTTTTGTAGATGACAAAGTTGAAATAGATTTATACCCTGGAAGCTATATGGTAAAGATTGTATCACTAAACTACGAACCCTTCACAACTACAATAAATTTATCCTCAAACATGGAGTTAGACGTGTCTCTTTCTCCTCTACAGAAACTCGAGTTCATAGCTGTAATATATGGAGTAACAGGATGTCCACATTGCCACGAAACAAACGAAACCCTTAGAAAAATTATCGACAAAGTATACTTCCGCGAAATATCTGATATGAAATATGCGCAACAATACGAAACTCTTTACAAGTACCTAAAAGTGGGAGAAAGAGGATACGTTCCACTAACAATCATATTCTATAACAACAAGCCAGTAATAGCAGTTGTCGGAAGCCTGCCAATAGAATATTGGAAAAAACTTATGTCAAGTTTTAATGAAAACGAAGTTCTAGTTATAGACGAGAACGGCAACATAAAATATGTCAGTGTAAACCAAACAAAAATTTACCAGATAGTTTTTGGGGAATCACAGCTAATCTACGAGAAAAATACCACTAGCGTCGAAAATATACTGCCTCTAGTCATAACGCTAGCAGCAGCTGATTCCGTTAATCCATGTACGTTTCTCGTCTTTACGGCATTGCTGATCATGACAATAAGAATATCTGGCAAGAGAAAAATGTTATTAGCTTCAGCCTCCTTCATAGCTGCAATATTTATCGCCTATCTATTACTAGGCCTTGGACTACTTAACGTGTTTACATATATACCATGGATAAAGTATCTCCTAGCAGCTTTGGCTATAGGATTTGGACTTCATTCACTCTATAGTATTAGAGGTGGAGAGTTTCACTCACCTGTTCCTGAAAACTGGAAAAAGTTCATAGAAGATAGTTTATCGAAGATTTCTAGGTCTGGTAGCCCCATATTGGCATTTACCCTAGGAATAATAATCAGCTTAACTTTACTCCCATGTAGCAGTGGGCCATACATTGTTGCCATGTATGTTTTATCAAAACTTCCATTCTTATCCTCGCTTTTCTACCTAATACTTTACAATATAATCTTCGTGTTTCCATTGATACTCATAACTACAGGTGTAGCTGTCGCATCTAGTAAAATAAAAACCATTAAGAAGACTAGAACCAAGCTTCCGACTATATTTGAAGCACTTTCAGGTATTTTACTGATATTAATCGGAATATACGTCTTACTTTACATATAATAATTTCGTTAAAATTTAATTTATTCTATGCTTCTTTCTTTTACTGCATCAAATTCGCAGTACTCATCTCCCAATGCAATACACTTTGTCTCTTTAAATACTATTTTATATCTTAAGAGCAAAGAAAACCAGCCTGATAGAATCCCCCTTACAAGTTCTGAACTAGGCTTTCTGATCCCTTCCTCCTTGATTACTTCACATTCAAATGAGTCATAGACATCTATTGTTATTCGTCCCAGCTGCATGTTAAAGTTCTTTATTTTCATTCTACCAAATCCCACAGAGTGAAAGAATCTGCTTCCTATATCTATCGCTCTTTTAATATCACCTTTGGCCAGCTTCATATGCGACTCTGCTGCAGCTTTTCCCCAACTGTATCCAACATGGTAAAGGTATACGTTTCCGATGCTGCCTAATTTTCGCTTAAAATATAACAACATCTCCTTATAGAGAGGTTTTCTAAGAAGAATTGCTCTTTCATTTAACACTGTGACAGGAAAATTCACGTCATCAATTATAACTCCTGGCATAACTTCATTGATTACTTTTACATCTTCGACATGTGGTATTTGATTTTTGATAATATTTATGATATTTTTATGAAATTCTTTATCTTTCAACTCATAAAATATTAATATCGATACTTTTTCGCCACTAGTTTTGGATGTATTAAGCTGTAAAATAGGAATGCTGTTCTTTGCAAATATATCTAGAATATTTTTTAGAATACCAGCTTCATAAAGCGACTCTGGAGATAATATGATCACAAGACCGCCAAGTCTACGATTTTCGTCTATAAATGCCCTAGAGAGATCAAACATAATATACTGTCCCCTGTAGAATAACGTTAAAAATATCCTTATATCTTTTCTTTAAATAAAACTTTGGAACTATTATTTTTTTAATATAATTATCAATCCGGCAGGGGTTCTATGTGTCTCTACTATTCCCATTTTTTCTAGTCTTTTTACTCGCCGCCATGCAGTTGTTGAGGGAAGCTCAAGGGCTTGACGTAGTTCCTTTAAATATACACGGCCATTCATTCTCTTTATATAATCTATGATCATTTTGTCTTCCTCGGTTAGAAATATTTCACTTTGTTTTTTTGTTTTATAAAAATACATCAATAGAATAGCTACTACTATAATTGCCGCTACAATAAGCAAGTAAAAAACCCAATTTTCACTGATCCTTTGTTCTATTCCTTGCTCAGGTTTCTGTACTCTCTTGTCTACCTCAAAAACATGTACTGATAAATTCTCCTCTAGTCTATTATAAACTAATATTGTCCAGTTATTTGTCACAGTAATATCGTCAGGAAAGGGGGAAGTATCTAGTAGGACGTATATGTCTGCAATATATATTTTAATATTTTGATAAGAAGAAGGTATGGTTAATGTATATATACTATTGTTATTAGTGTGCAACTTGGAAAAATATGTAATATTTATAGTTTCTCCCGGAATGGGTAAAACTTGAATTACACCCTCAGAATAATTGTATAAGAGTGGATTGCCTTTGCTGTCTGTAACGATCATGAGATAGGGGGTTCCTATCGTTTTAATAATAATCGGCTCGACGTTTTCAGCCTCTATATTGTGTATTACATGTATTTCGCCTTGACTTAATATAAAGATCTCAACTTTTTCTTTATAATATTGTCCAAATATTATTGTTATATCTAGGAAAAATAATAGCAAAATCACAGCAAATAAAAGCTTTCTTCTTTGGTCCATCATATTACCAGGCAAAGATGTGTTTCTTATACTATAAATTTACCGTAATGGTATTATGGCTATGCTTTCACCGTACATATCTATCAGCATAAAGAACACCATAACTATGGACAGTTGTATAATGACGTGAATGAGACCTCCACTAATTTTGCCGTGTTTCATTTTTCCTACTATCAATCCACCAAACAAAGCCTCAATTGTAGCTGAATAGTAGAATATAGCCTTGTAAATCTCTGGGTCTACACCTCCAATAAACTGTGCAACACCAGATAACTTGCCTATAGGAAATATGAAAGCATATAATAGAACAAAGATTAAGAATAGGTAAACTAATGTAGCTACATAGATGGTTATACTGTGAGGATTTATTACTACTCTTTTTTCTTCTTCAAATTCCCTGAGTCTTGCATAGATTTCGGCTGAAGTCTCTAATACATCCATGACTTTTCCGCCACTTTCGTAGGCTGTCTTTAAAATCATTACCGCTCTCTGAAGCGATGGTAGATGTATTCGCTTGATGATTCCTTCCAATGAGTTTTCGAGATTGTCCCCTAACTCTACTCTGACTAATGCTTTGTTCATTTCTCTACCGATAGGTCCTCCAAGTGTTAGCGAGACGTGGCGTAGCGCTTCGATAAAGGTCATTCCAGATCTTATAGCTTCAGATACTCCCTTGAAAAACGCAGGTAGCGATTTGTCTATCATGTCTATATATCTTCTATTGAAGAAATCAACTATAGCGTATGGCACAATTACCATTAGTAGCGTTAAAGTTAAGAGAACGTTAACCTTTATCGATGTAAATATTCGAATACCAAGACCTATAGGTTTTAGACTTAAGACTGCTTCTCTAAGAAACAGCAAAGGTATCATTGATGCTGGAATTAGTGCTAGAAATATTCCTATAGTTACTAAAAGTATCTTCCTGGTCGTGTTAAGCTCTATATATGGCATGGCTCACACCTTTGAAAGTATGCCATCTATCGCAATGTAGATTCCCATTGCAGAAAATGGCATTACAACGAACGTTAGAATAAATATTAAAACTGTAGGAGGCAGTCCAAATATCTGACCTCCCAGCGCACTCATTATTATAAGCATCACGACAAACATTAAGGGTGCAGCGACCATCATTGTAGTATAAACTTCTGCCAGCATGGAAAGAGAGTTCACTATGTTTCTTAGTCTATTAGTTTTCTCGGCTATTAGCCGCTGTGCAGTGTAGAGTAGATAGTTTTTTAGATCTCCGCTAGTTAAATATGTCTCTCGAATACCTATCAGCAATAATGCTAGCGTTAGACTGGGCGATCTATCTACTCGTCTCGTTAAAGCGGTTGCTGTGTCTAGGCCTAGGAGTCTAATGTCTTTTAATAACAAGGTAAACTCTTTTTTCAGTTCCTTATTTGTTTCTACGGTTACAGACCGCTCGATAAGTCTCTCAACACCTAGGCCTGCGGATGCAAGTGCTGCCATATATGCTATGGTAAATGGTAAGTTTGCCTCTATAGATACTCTTCTGCTATAAACTTTGTATACCGGATAGTAGAGAAAAAGCGTGAAAACCGTCATAGATGCTACAAAGAATAATAGAAGAGAGGCTACTAGAGCTAAGAAAAAATCCATCTTCAGTAAGAATATGTGAAGAAGTAGAGAAATTATAAAAACAAAAGGTCCAACAAAAATTGTCACAAATAATGCTAAAGATATATAAATTTCATAGGGTTCTGGGAGCCCAGAGGCGAGATAGACTCGCCTCATGAAGCTAAACGTGTCAGCTACTCTATCAGCAAGTCCCCCCAGTAACTTATATGCTACGATATACATGGCTCATTACACCGCATAAGTTCCAGCTAAGATGCTTCTGTAGACTCTCTCAGGGTCGTAATAATAGTCTCGAGTTATCTTGCTGATGTGTATATAGCTTGTAATTCCCTTATCCACAAGAAACTTTATGACCCGTTCTCTACGGTTAATCTCTTCAATAACCTCTTCGTATGAGATAAACTGTTCATCAGCTATTGTTTTTAGCAAAATACTATCATTTGTCTCCTCAATAGTGTCCATGGATGGATTATACCGAAAGATTCTCCTTGTAATTGGGACTCCTCTTTCAACGTCTACTCCTACAGCTTCTTCGACTGCCACGATTCTTCTTACAACTCTATCTCCAATTTTTAACCTCTTTATGAGAGCATACACATTCATAACTGATATAAGGAATAAAGGAATATTCATTGGATCGGCCATAAGCCTTTTAAGAGCATATTCAACGTTTTCCGCATGCATTGTACATAGCCCCGCATGACCCGTCGCAATTGCCTGGAAGAGTGCAAAAGCTTCTTTTCCTCTTATCTCACCGATTATAACATAGTCTGGTCTCATCCTCATCGCGCTTCTCAATAGCTCATAAAGGTCGACATTACGTACCCATTCCTCGTAGCTTGGCCTTGTTATTAGTGGAACCCAGTTTTCATGAGGCAAGTTGAGCTCTGGCGTATCTTCTATTGTGATAATTTTAGCCTCAGGCCTGATGAAAGTCGCTAGCGCGTTTAGAGCCGTTGTTTTTCCGCTAGCGGTGGCTCCCACTATCATTAGGCTTTTTCCCTTCTCAATAATATACCAAAAATATGCCGCGAGCCTAGGAGAAATCGTTCCCAACTTGATCAAATCCACCACTGAATATGGGACTTCACGGAACTTTCTGATAGTAAAGGTACCGCCTTTGCGTGATACCTCTTCTAAGGTAAGGTGAATACGGAATCCACCCGGAAGCGATCCTTCAACTATAGGCTGGGCTATTGAGATCTGCTTTCCTGCACGGTAGCTCATCTTTATTAAAAGGCTCTCTAATTCTTCAGGATCGTCAAAGAAAATATTGGTGGGTATAGACTCAAATTTTCTATGCCAAACATATATAGGTACGTTTACACCATCACAGGATATATCCTCTATATTAGGATCTTTCATTAAAACATCTATCTTGCCGTATCCTAAGGTATCTCTTCTAATATAATAGAGAAATTTATCAAATGCTTCGCCTGTAATCCTTATTTTGTATCGATCAATAATCCTACGAATCTCTTTTTCAAGAACCACTTGCGGTTCTCTCTCCAACAGTTCTGATAAATCTATTTTGCTTACCTCCAATAATAAGGATTTTATTTGAGCGAGTTTTTCAATATCATCTTTTGTTAACGGAGGTTCGACAACACGATATTCTATTTTTCCAATTGGAGTTTTGACTATCATTACATAGGCAAAGGGTGGTTCAACCTCGTAAAACTCTAGCAATATTTCGCCTTCCTGCAGCTGATAATTGCCTAGCCCTGCCTCCATGAAATATCCATTAAATATTTCTAAATCAGCCTCTTATTTTTACCTAACAAAATCAACTTTGGTTTCGAGGAGTATTCGATTCCATTTTTAATGAAACTAATAAATTAATCCAGTAAATATAGAAAAATGCCATAAAGATTAATTGTAGTGAACCTAATGATGAATCCGCTACGCTCAACTAATAACAAAACTTTCAAAATTCAAAAGACAAAGATAGATGAAGTAATAAATGAAATAGTTATAAAACTATTTGAGAATGATATAACAGAACTCTCCCCTGATATCACAGGAAGTTCTAAGTACTCTTATCCTATAATTGAAGAACTGTCTTCTAAATATAATATCCGCGTTGAGACGCTTCTCAATGAAATGGTAAAAAAAGACTTTTTGAAGAGAAAAGTGTATGATAAATTTGTAATTTGTCCTAAATGTGGTGGTTCTCGCTTTACGGTAAAGTTTTTGTGTCCGAGCTGTGGATCGATAAATGTTGAAAGAATAACTTTATTTAGTCATATTTCATGCGGGTATATCGGAATATTAGAGGAAACACGAGAAGACGGTAAATATATCTGCCCACGTTGTAAGAAACCTCTCGGTATTATGGGAAAAGACTGGATTAAAATAGGTTCAACTTTTCGCTGCAAGGATTGTGGAGCATCCTTTCATATTCCAGGAACAAGGTTTTATTGCATAGATTGTGGAGGTGAATTTAACTATAATGAAGTAGTATACAAGAATATTTACAAATATGTGGTCAATACCATAAAAGTTAAAGAGATTTATAATCAATACCTTTTGGGTCTTGTTGAAAAATATTTAGTAAAAAATGGCTACAAAGTTAAAAGAGACTCAACAATTAAAGGACTAAGTGGCATTCCGCATGTTATTCCTATACTTGCGAAAAAGAATAGTTCAGAAACAATTGCAATACATACATTATTATCTGAGGAGGATGAAGAGCTTTCAGCAAAAATACTCGGTATATATGGTATTGCCTTAGACACTCCTGAGATTTTACATCTTATTCTCGGCGTCAAGATTATAATCTCACTTGAAGGAAAACTTCAAAATGTAAAGCTTATTAAGGGAAACAATGCTGATGAATTACTCCAAAAACTCTCAGAATATGTCAAATAGGAGTACATGCTTTAGGCAGTGTTATTGTGATCCCACATTATTTGTTGATAAGAGATGGTTCTCGAAAAGACAACGTATTAACAGCCATTGTCTCTGCAAGCTTCACTATTTATCTCCCAAAATATTTGTAGGCGAAATTTCCTGTGGGGTAGACAAATACTTTCTGCCTTTACTGGATGCTGAAAAATGTCCAGAAAAATATAGAATCCCTATATGCGACAAAAACTTTTGCGAAGCCGAATTCGCGATAGAATTCGTATCAAGATTGTTCTCAAGACAAATAACAGGATTAAGGTATAGATTTTTCACCTCTTATGCAACTAAAATAAGGCAAGTTAGTCCACTAAAGACGGGATCTACGAATCTTGTGGTATTGGTAACGGGAAATAATGGCGAAAAATATATTCTTAAGGGATATAGAAAATATGATTCATTTAATTTAGAACCTTTGTTTTTTGAATATCTTAGAAATACTGACTTAACTCCAGGCTTTGTTTTTACATATTTCTTTGGTAGCATTCCTTTAGGTATAGTAACTAGATTTCTAGATGAGGCAGAAGATGGTGGGAAAAGAATATTCGAGTCAGCCTTAGATACGCTTAAATCAGGAAAAATTAAAATACCGAGAAAAAACGTTGAAAAAATAGTTAATGTTTTATTTAGATTTCATGAAAAAATGTATAATTGCACAGATGATTGGTGTAAAAAGTCGTATATCACAAGTAAAGACATAGTTTCTTGGAAAAAAAGAGTAAGATTTTATAACCGAAAGATACAGGAGTCGTCTAATGATTTTCGCATACCCGAATCAATACTCGAAGAATCACTTGAATTATTTGAAAAATATCTAGGATTATACAAGATAAAAATCCACCAAGACCTACATTTTTCCCAAATGTTGTACACTCCGAAAACAAATCAATATTATATTGTAGATTTTGAAGGAGAACCAGGACGTCCCCCTGGCCATAGAAAAATGCTTGAACCAGCTACAAGAGATTTGGCAACATTGATTCGAGGGGTCAGCTATATCTCATTTTTTGCTCTAAAATCGTTTAATAACATGTCTATTGAAGAAACTGCAAAGATTATTGAAGAAAACCGTGGCCACGTTAAGACTATGCGTTCCTGGGCTAGAGAACTGACAAGACTAGTATTATCCAAATATGTCGAATTATATAATATGTCCGATACAAAGCCTCTGGGACTAGAAAAACTATCAATTGATGAAATCTATATCTTAATAAAGCCTTGGATAGTTGAAAGAGCACTTTATGAAATATACTATGAATTAAATTATAGGAAAGAAATGAGTTTAGTTGCTTATATCACGCTTGTCAAAAACATACCTTAGCTAGTTCTGAATTCTATTCCCCTTTTATATACTGCGAGAGCCATTTCAGCTGCACTATCCCAGGTAAAGTGAGTCTCAACCCTATCAATGGCAGATTTTCTCACTATATCCCCAGCATCAAGAGTTTCTTCAAGCATATTCCTAAGTTTTTCACAGCCAATCTTGGGAGTATATCTATCAATATCACCAGTCCGTGATCCCTCCATAAATGCTAGCATATCCCTTATAGCATCAGCTAGATCGTATGGATCTCCCGGATTTACGTGCAATCCCGTTCCCTTAAGCCCATATTCTCTGATGTCCAATACTATTTCTTTTAATCCTCCCACAGCGGAGGCTATTACCGGGTTTCCTGTAACCATCGCTTCAAGAGCCATGATTCCAAAAGGCTCCCATCGAGAAGGAGCAATAAACGTGTCAGAAGAAATATGAGCAAGCCTATAGGTTGATGGAGCAATACCAAAGATAACTCTGACATTATATGGATATCTTCTCGAAAGATCTATCAGCATATCTGCATATTCTTCGCCACCCCAAACAGGTAATACTAGGAAAACGAATTTAGCCGAACCTAGCTCCTTGAGAACTTTTGGTATAGCCTCTACAATAAGATCTATACCCTTTTGCCTGCTCAGCCTTCCAGTTGTTATAGCTAGAGGACCATCATTATCAAATGATTCAACCCGTCCATCGTTTAAAAATGGTGGCGTGAATTTTTCTTTTATTTTCTCAAACAGTCTGAGGTCAAGTTGTCTGGGCTCTCCTTTAGGCATGCTTCCCAACGCCCTTTGTAGAAAATACTTTCTTAGCTCGTCTCTCTCGTATCTTTCTTTTTCACCTATAAATTTGACTAATCCTTCCTTGTGAACTTTTACAACTTCGTTATAGATTTGGCTATACCTCCAATCCGTACCATTATAGATAACTCCTCCCTTTTCCTCAAGATCCCAGCCCAAACTATTAAGCACACCATCTTTATCCTCCCTTAAGTAAGTCCTACTAACGGTTACAAAAATATCCGACTCCAGAGCGCCAAGTCTTTCTGCGATGTTTCCTGCCATTTCTAAGGCCTTCTCTACATTTACCGTAATTTCTCTCTTCCCATATCTTATCTCGTGTTTAAAGTCTCTCGGTATACCAGCCTTCTCTAGCAATGTAATATTTATTCTCTTCTTGATGAGTAGATGAATATGGTATACAAGTTCTGGACAGCGTTGAATGTCGATACAGGCATGCTTTACCTTTAATAGAGAAACTACGCTGTGCCAGTCATGAAAGTGTATAACGTCAGGAAACTTTATACCGATTTTATTGTGATTTTGTAGAATCCATCCAAGAGATTTTGCTAAAAGAACAACCTTGTCCATCATAGTTTCCTCAGAGTATACACGTTCATCGTTGAAAACTCCGCCTGAGAATAGGATAAACGTGACACCATTCCAGATTCTTTTTCCAACCGAAATTTCTGTGCCATCAAGTTCGAATGACGTTATTTTTTCTTCGCCTCTCGCACCCTCAGGGGAATGACTCGGCATTATTATGTAAGTGTTTATACCTTTTTTCACTAGGCTAGAGGCAAGATTTGGGGGAACTTCCCCTAGACCTCCCACCTTAACAATTGGTTTCGATTCAAAGGTTAACATCCATACGTTTTTTATATCTACCATATTTTACCACCATATTCTGATTTTTGTTCCAAATTCTTCTCCAGGTTTAAGAGAAACTTGATGGTTGAAAACTATACCAAGAGCTTGATATTCATTTCGAAGTCCTTTTTCGCTTCGGGAGATAGTGGTTATCGGGGATATCCAAAGCTCTCCATGTTTCTCGTTTTCTATAAAGATGTCGTCAAAGTCCACGCTATGTAATGTCACTCTTTTAGACCATGGACTAATATGATGTTCCAGTACGCTCTTATTGTATTCATTGTCAACTGTGTACCATGGCAGGCTTTCTGTCTTGTACGAAAGCCTCGGACTTAACGTCAATTCTATAGAAAGCCTTGGGAAAATCGTAACCTTTTCTAGATTCCTCCACCTATATTCAACCTCTAAGACCTTACCATATTCCAAGAACCTATATGTTTTCGATATTGCTATCAAGCGGGAGCTTTTGGACTTGCCCCAGTCATGTCCTGTGGTAACTAGGCGTACAAAGTTTTTACCTATACTCTCTACGATATAGTTGCTTAGTGCAAAATCGCTTGTATCCACGAACGGAGTATTGTTCACCCAGTCCCATATATTGGCTCCCTCCCTCCAAATATGTTCTCTAAAGCTAACACGCCTATACCAGTCTGGATGATAGTTTCCGACGTCCCTAAGGTAAGGTTCGCTATACCTGCTCATACTGTTTATGAGATTAAATTCTTTTCCTTTACTCTTGATGTCGAATTCGAACAAGGTTCCTCCGTCATCCGGCTTTATATAATAATTTGCCAGAGGAGCTTCAACTATAATTTCATTGTTTCCGTCATAGTCGAAGTCTAGTTCTTTTATGATTAAATCTTCCCCTAGGAAATACTTACCCTCACTCTCGGCAATTCTTTCAGCTCTTATCAGATGCTCGTAGATACCCTGCCTCAACGATGCAATATATATTCCTCCGAACAATCCATGCCAGTATGCATCATTTGCTTGACCAAGGAAATACTCTTTCCACGTTTTGTCGAATACGTCTAGTTCTTTGAGCTTTCTGCGGACGTATAACATCTTTTTATGCATATTGTTGCTTTCTCTATACTTTCTTAGAAAATTAGGAAAATAGCCCCCGCTCCACTCCATCATTTTATCGTAGCTTCCCGGGTAAAGGTATACTAGACCGCTGAAACCGTGTCTCTTCAAATATTCACTTGGTGTCAACAATTCCACATCTCGTGTCTCTCTTAGCAAAGATAAGAATACCCTAAGCCAAGTTTCTGCAGGTCTCGGATCCCACCACTCTCCAAATTTTTCAGCATCGCTACCCCACAGAACATACTCCACACCGTCTCCGGTACTAAAGCTTCTGAGATAGTCGAAGACTTCTGTATGACTTCTCCACGGAAGAATATACCTGATGGGTCCATCTATGAAAAATACACCTACCCTACTTCCAGAATATTCCGTTAACATAGCCCTATGGACATCGCCCTTCCACAGGCCAGCACGATATCCGACTTCGTCGTCGAGAATAACATATTTGTATCCCGCCTTTTCCAGGACAACTGGTAGTGTGGGATCCCATACTCTCTCCGGCAGCCACGCACCTTTTACATCAACACCTAGCAGCTCCTTGACAAGTTCTTTACCTTTAATGAGTTGTTCTAGCCTATCGTCCCATGGTATTATCGAAAGCACACTTTCTCCAAATGTTCCTCCTAAAACTTCTATTTTCCCGTTCGCAATTAGCTTTCTTAGTCTTTCAAGATAATCGGGATAATATTCTCTCCAGTATAATAATAGTGGTCCACTAAAGTGTAAAGTCAGCCTAAGGTCAGGGTAGCTCTCAAATACTCTCAGCAGGAGCTCATAAGAATTCTTTTGTATTCTCTCAAGAATTCTTCTATTCTGTCCTGGCGGTTGATGAAAATGTATGAGGAAAATAAAGGTAGTCTTCCCACGCATCCCTGTTCAAACCCTAATATTCACCGTCAATTATCCTAATAAGCCTATATAATACAGACGGTCCAGAAATTTATAATTATTAACAAAGTGATAAAGAAAAATGATATTTTTTTAACACATTCAACGAATATCTTAAGAATATTCACAAAAAAATATTAACCAAAGAAGGTTAGTTAATCACTGCAATGTTTTGGGCCAGCCGGAAGCACATATACACAATGCTTGCAGTTCTTCTAAGTTGGGCTTTTGAGGCATTCGATTTTATGCTCTTCTCTATGCTAGCCATACCTATAATGAAGTCGCTGGGAATAGAGAGAGTAGAGTTCGGATTAGCAATCTCAATAGGTCTTCTGGGAACAGTAGTAGGCGGAATGTTGATAGCTCCACTAGCAGACAATTATGGAAGAGTCAAAGTCCTTCTACTATCCTTGTTACTCTATGTACTAGCAACGCTAGGGATTGCTCTATCTTACAGCTATCACCAACTACTCCTTTTCAGGTTTCTCATAGGATTAGGACTAGGATCGGAATGGTCCACAGGAATGACACTTGTAGCAGAAACTATACCTAGACAAAGGAGAGGATTGGCGATAGGTATAGTACAGTCAGGATGGCCTCTAGGAGTTCTGTTCTCGATCATCGATACAGTAGCAATATACCCACTTTTTGGTTGGAGAGTCGCATTTGCCATAGCTGCACTACCAGCCTTTCTCGTATTATTTATGACAACAAGGCTGAACGAATCAGAACTCTGGCTAACAAAGAATGTAGAAAAGAAAGACTCCAAGATAAGTATACTAAAATTGTTCGCAAAACCCTATCTTCCCAAAGTTCTCATCGGACTAACAATAGACGTATTGGCAATGTTCAGTTACTGGATGTTCTGGTCGTGGATCCCCGTCTTCCTATCACAAGAAAGAGGCTTTACAGTAGTAAAAAGCGCGGAATGGCTCGCATCAACTCAGATAGGGGCATTCCTGGGATACATTAGTTATGGATACCTTCAAGACAAGCTAGGAAGAAGACCTACATGGACGTTCTTTACAGCAGTCGAAGCAACGATGATAATACTCTACACCCTCTTTGTAAAAGAAGAAAACGTACTCCTAGCACTAGGCTTTTTCCTCGGTTATTTTACTGGCTATTGGTCAGGATTCGGAGTCATTCTCAGCGAACTCTTCCCAACCGAGATAAGAAGCACAGCGCTAGGATTCATATTCAACACTGGACGCGGAATAAACTTCATAAGCCCAATAATCGTAGCAATTCTTTCAACATACTGGGGCTGGAGCGTAGCTCTATCAACAGCAGCACTAGCAGCCTACACAACGTCAATTCTTATCTGGCTATTTCCCGAAACCAAGGCAAAACAACTTGAATAAAAATGGAGCCCCGGCCGGGATTCGAACCCGGGACCCCCGGCTCTCCAGGGCTAGGCGACACGGTCGAACCCCCGTCTTTAGCCGTACGAGGCCGGTGCTCCGCCGCTGAGCTACCGGGGCTAAAATATTTTTCTAAAAAAATCTTTTATCCTTTTCTACAACAAAACAAGAGAGCTGGAGAGCTAAGTATTAAATGATTAATTGGTGCCCCGGCCGGGATTTGAACCCGGGTTCGCCGGCTTTCTTTGGCCATCGCCTCGAGAGGCCGGTATGCTTTCGGTGCCCCGTGCAGGCTTGACCGGGCTACACCACCGGGGCTATCATTATTATTTTGACTAGTTTTTAAAATCTTTTCCTTTTATGTTCTATCAAGATTGTAGGGTATTGATTTATATGTTTAGTAGAGTATTTTTTGCGTGTTGATGTATGGCGTGCATGGGTGGTTTTGGTGGCGAGGCTTAGACTACTTGCTATTTCGGATGTTCACGGCAAGGAGGATATTGTTGAACGTTTTCTCGAGTGGTTTTCTAAGGAAAATCTTGGCTTTGATGTTGTCGTTTTTGCTGGCGATATAGGAAATCCGCAACGTCCCGGATCTATGTGTAGGATATTGTCCAGCGTAGCTGAAAAACTAGGTAAACCTGTTTACTATGTTAAGGGGAACTGGGATATAGAAGAAGGGTGTAATGTCGAAAAGGTATTTGATCTAGAAACAACTGGACCAAAGTATTTTGGAGATATAGTGATTGTTGGACATGGCAGGAACTCTAGTCCATTCGAACTAAAAAAGAATTACAAGCAAGTAGTTCTCGTTACACACTATCCACCATATAGCATTATGGATAAAGGCAAGCTAATTGACAACTATCATCAGTCCATGCATGCAGGACTTATGGAAATAAATTATCTGATAGCCTGGTATAGTCCGCGGGTACACATTTTTGGACACAGTCACAGCTACGGTGGAATAGACATCGAACATAATGGTGTTATCTATGTAAACGTAGCGAGGCTGGATAGAACAATGAGAGATGGTACACCTATAGGCAACTATGCTATAATAGACATCAATAGTGAAGGAGACGTTCACGTGGAGTGGCGTTTTATAAATGGAGTGTGGAAAAAATGCCAAGGATGTGGAAGAATCGTACATATCCCTGAAAAATGGTCTCTATGTAGAAAATGCGCTCATAGAAGTGAACTGAGGTTTGGAAGAATAGCTAACGCTAAGGAGAGATTGACCATCACCTTTAAGAATCCATTTGATGGACGAATCGTATATAGGAAAATAGTAACCATACCTTATACAACCCTAAAAGATCAAATGGCATATGATGACTTTGTTGACATGATTATTAGCAGAGAAGCTAAGAAATTTGTTAAGTCAGATAAATTCCGGGCAATAGAGCTGACCAAAGATAAGATTATCGAGTTTTATGACATGAGCGAAGGCAGACAAATGACACCCTTTAGTGAATACCTTTTTGCCTGCGATGAACGGCAAAGTGGTAGGAGACTCTGTGTTTTAATGAAAGCTTTTTCGGCTGATAAAAGAGTTCACGTTATGTGGAGGATAAGAGACTCGGATAGTTCGCTTGGAAATTATGAAATTCTAAATGAGTATGTGTTTTTACGAGAGAATATTGTAAAGAATAATCATGGCATGCTTAACGCATTGAGGAATGTAGGTTTTACTCCGATAGTTTATAACCTAGAATAGGTGTTAGACTTGTCGTCTAATTCTGTTCTATTAGTGAAGAATGATGTTGCAAGAGAAATTTACCGGAAAATTGTCCATATCATCTTATCAATTTTCATTTTGCTTCCATTCATCATTGAAATCCCAATTCCCACATCTTCATATTATGGGCTTGGACTTTTTCTTGCAGCTATTTTAAATAGCTTCGCTGTAAAGGGTATTCAGGTCAAAGAAGATATACAATCTTTGAAAGAAATCATGAAAAACATCTTTAGTTCGCTTGAACACGAATTAGGAGAACCCGTTAAGATCTTTGAAGAAAGTATTGAAAAATTTGAAAAGTTTGTCCTTACACAGATAGAATTCTTGGAGAGAGATTACGAAAAGAAGGAAGGATATGTAGGACTTCTTTATGGAATGATTGGTGTGTCTGCATCATCTCTTCTTTTTCCCGGACATGTGATTTATGGCGTCTTTGCGCTTATGATTGTTGATCCATTGTCGGGTCTTATCGGCCTTGTTATTGGAAAAAAGAGAACGCCTCCATTTCATGGAACTATAGAGGGTAGTATTGTTTCGTTTATTGCCTACACTTTGTTTTTAAACACTTTTCTCGGAATAGATTTATTGAGAGCCTCTTTTATTGCTTTGTCAGCTTGTTTAGCTGAAATCTTATCTATAGAAGATAATTTAACTATTCCTTTTGTAGCTTCTCTAGTGGCTTATTTGTTACAATTAAGGGAAATTTACCGACTTATCTAACCTTATTTTTAAGGTTTAAAAATCAATATCACTGTCGCCACTATGGACAGTATGAAAATCAGCGTTATCACTATCGAAAATATCTTCTTCATCCTGGCTTTTTTCACCATTTCTTTCCCCTTCTGGAAATGCTAGTGATAGTATAAAAAGTATCGCACCTGAGATTATCAATGTTTCTGGGCGTCCAATTTTAAATATCTTATCTATATATTCCTTTATAGTTTTTACCAGAGAAACCACTGTCGCATTTTTTTCGAGCGCTTCAATTTCCTTTTTCGCTCCTATTCCGATAAAGATTATTTTGCCATCCTTAATTGCCACTACTGTAGGAAAATTGGTTATGTTTAACGTTTGATAAAAGTTTGTGGTATCTTTTAGCACGGTCCATGTAATATTGTGTTCTCGGATATACTTCTCTATTATTTTTTCGGTGTCAGCAGGCGATACTGTTATCGAGACGACTCGTACATCCTCTCTTGAAGCTAGTTCTCGTAGTAAAGGTAGTAAATATTCACATCCCGTACATTTTGTATAAAAAAATTCTATGATGAGTAATTTACCTTCAGAAATTTCCTGCAGGTTTACTGGAGTGCCATTAGGTGCTTCGAACTCTGGGAAAACTATGCTCTTTGTAATGTTTTTTGATATAATCATGTTTTCTTTAAGTAAGCTAATGATCTCTGGAGTTTTCACCTCTATCTGAGATTTCGGTCTTCTACACGCTACTATTATATTAACGGTTTTGTTTTCATTGAGGTTTATAATACTTGTTTTTATGTCACACAGAGAATTTTCTGGCGTTTTTACTATATATATGCCTCGTGGCAAGACAGTCTTTACCGTTTTTCCAAGCGGAATTACGGTAAGAAGATTCCCATCTTTGTCTGTTAAATATAATGTAGTAATATTATATGCATTTTTGCCTTCAGCTTTTATCGTTAGTTGATATTTTTCTTTCTGAAGAATTACTGACATACTTAACGTCTGCGGTATGTCGGTTCTATTTATATGAACTGTTTTGATAAAATACTTATAGTTTTCAGCTTTAACTGTGAGATTATAGACTCCTGGAACTATATCTATTGTAGCAAATCCGCCTTCGTCAGTGGACGTGCTATACGTAATGTTTCCTTTAAATATTATCTCTGCACTAGATATAGGGTTATTCTCTTCGTCAAAAACCCTTATCTCTAAATGTACTGGCAGTACCTTCTTCATGGTCAATTCCACGGTTATTTCTCTGTCTTTATCTACCAAAACTTCTATTGGAGTAAGCTCGGCAAATCCTTCCTTAGAAATTTTGATAAAATACTGTCCAGGTTTTAGGTTAAATACAGCAATACCATTTTGACCAGTTTTTTCTTCAAAACTTTCGCCCTCTAAGTTATAGATCTTTACACTAGCACTTTCGATCGGCTTTTTTCTATAGACAACTTTGATTTGAAGCTTATATGTATCTCTTTTGTATAAAACGACCAACATTTTCTCTCCATATTTTTCTACTACAAGCTTTTCATTCCATCTAGGATTAGAGGTAGGTCTGTAGGATACATTTGGTACGTCTAAATAAAAGAATTTTATAAGCTTAAAATGCGAATTATAGACGTATATACCTGTTAGAGAAAATAGAACAGCATATTGGCCCAATGCTCCCAATTTTCTGTTTCCTAGTACTTCTGTTGACTTTTGAAGGTTTAGGTTTCTATCATATGATTTTAGGTAAAACTTGTCTTTTTGCTTGGTATAAGTGTAAATAGTCCTTTTGCTCATGAAGAAACCAAGGATGTTTTCAGTCTCCGTCCTCTTTACAACGTCTAGGTATGGAAGCTTTAAGAGTATAAAATCGTGTTTGCCAGTGGGGTTTACCTGGATTCTTTGTGCCAAGACATAGCCATCATATACGACTTTTTTGGTCCATCCTGTAACGAGTTCAGCTATCTTTTCGACCCCTCTATTTGTCAGGTTATAAACTTCTATCTTATTATCTGTATATTGACATATTTCACATCGCTCATTAATTGTCTCGACAACCAGATAGTTTTCATAGATATCTAGGGAGAAGATATTGACTAAAACATCTATAGAGTTTGCATCTCTTTCAAAGACTCTCTTTTTTAAAGACATATCATAAACAACTAGCCTGTCAAGATATACGTCCTTGACATACTCGTATTCAACCTGCAGAGCAAGCCATCTTCCATCCCAGGTAGCAGCTGCTCGAACTATACTTCTTTCATCCTGGCTATTAAGCACATAGGTTCTCTCCAGTATTTCTAATTCAGGAAACTTTACTTCTATAATTTCCCCATTGGATTTAACAAAATAAGCCTTATTTCCCGATATTTCGATTATACCAATCCCTTCACCTTCTATGTTCAGCCTCGAAGTATGACCTGTAGTCACGTCAATATATACTAATGTTCCGTTGAAAAGATGTACAAGTACACCATATTCCCCTACTGGCTGGAAAACGTCAATATAACTTTCAAACTTCTTTACAAATAAATGTATAGAATATTCAGTCTGAGCATATATACTAACGGGATACAAAGATAAAACAAATATTATAAAAAAAATCACTAGAAGAAAAACGCGTAGAATATTTTTACCCCTCTTCATAACTCACTGCTCCGACTCCTTTAACAAAATCCTTATAGGTATATCATTCATCGTCTGAACCATTATCGTAATACCCTCTAAACCAGACGTAGAAGTTAACGAATCATTGAGCTTTTGGATAACTTCCCTAATCCTTTTAAGAGCATTCAACAAGTCTTGCTGAGACATTATTGTTTCCTCGAGCACATTTAGCTCGTCAATGGCTCTCGCGTTTATTACGACTTTTAGCCCCATGAAATCTATCTCGTTTAGTAAAGAGATTTTTTCTCCCACAAGCTCCTCTATGACCTTCTCTAATCTCTGTATTTTCTCGGCTCTAGATTTTATATAGTTGTATCTTTGCTGTAGCTGACTGAGAGTACTCTCTATACTACCTATCTTAGCATCAATATATTGTAATAGCTCCGCGAAGCTTGAAAATTGGTAAATGTTAAACGACATATACACACCTATGTATCAGAATAAATAAATAGTTAAAAAGAGTAACGCGTAATTTATCTCTGTTATTTGCCAAAACGCCTCTGTCTTTTCTGATACGTACGTATAGCTCTCAATAAATCGATCTTTCTAAACTCTGGCCAATATACATCAAGGAAAACCAGCTCTGAATATGCTATTTGCCACAATAGAAAGTTGCTAATTCTAACTTCACCGCTTGTACGTATAACTAGATCGGGCTCTGGTTGAGGAAGATCGGCCGTATATAAGTACTTTCCAAACATGTTTTCATCAAAACTATTTTCATCTATTTTACCATCCTTAGCATCCTTGATTATCCTTTTGACTGCATCTACGATTTCTCTTCTTCCACCATACGCGATAGCTATGTTAAGAAATCTTTTGTTATACTTCTTGGTCTTTTCCTCCAGTTGTCTGATCTTTTCTTGGATTGAAG
>CAZJJA010000015.1:0-22202 GCA_964546235.1 uncultured Thermofilaceae archaeon
GAAGCGCGGGTGCCCAGCACCAACGCCCAGGAAAACGGCGTGGTATTCCTCGAGTAGCTCGGGCACCGTGATGGTCCTCCCGACGAGCACGCCTAGCTCGATGTTGACCCCCAGCTCCGTCAGGTACTCCAGCTCTTGCCTGACTATCTCCTTGGGTAGCCTGTACTCGGGTATACCGTACATTAGCACGCCGCCCGGCACGTGCAGGGCCTCAAACATCATAACCTCGTAGCCAAGCTTGGCTAAGTCGGCCGCAACAACTATGCTGGCTGGACCCGAGCCCACAACAGCGACGCGCTTACCCGTGGGCTTAGGCTTGGGCGGCTTCTCCTCCACCCCGTGCTCCCTAGCCCAGTCGGCCAGGAAGCGCTCGATGGCGCCTATCGCCACGGGTTCTCCCAGCTTCGCTAGGGTGCACGCCCCCTCGCACTGCTTCTCCTGCGGGCAGACCCTGCCAGTAATAGCCGGTATTGGGCACTTCTTCTTCAGCAACTTGTAGGCCTCTTCAAACCTCCTCTCCGCAACGAGCTTAAGCATGCGCGGCACGTCGACGCCCACAGGGCAGCCGCCCATGCAGGGCTTGTGGGGGCACCCCAGGCAACGCGCCGCCTCCCTAACCGCCTGCTCCTCGGTGAAGCCCAGCGCCACCTCGTTGAAGTCCTTTACCCTCTCCTCCGGCGGCCTCTTCAGCATTCGCTCGCGAGGCTTAACCTTCGCCATCCCCATCACCTCACGCCTAGGGACTTCTGTAGCCTTTCAAGCGCCATTTTCTCCTCGCTCCTGTACATAGCCAGCCTGGCAATAAGCTCATTCCAGCCAACCTGGTGAGCATCAAACTCGGGGCCGTCGATACAGGTAAACTTTATCTCGCCTCCAACGTGAACCCTGCAGGCGCCGCACATCCCTATACCGCAGACCATCAGCGAGTTGAGGCTGGCAAAGGTCTTTACGCCATAGGGCTTTGTGACCTCGCTGCAGGCCTTCATCATGGGCGCCGGGCCCACGGTCCACACGGCGTCCAGGTGAACGCCCTTCTCTAGCAGGAGCCTTAGGGCATCAGACGTAAAGCCCTTCATACCCTTAGACCCATCATCTGTGGTTACGTAAACCTCGTCGCTAATGCTCCTAACCTCCTCCTCGTAGACCAGCAGCTCTGCCGTCCTAGCCCCTATTATCGAAATAACCTTATTGCCCGCCGCCTTTAAGGCCCTGGCGATCGGGTATATTGCGGGAACGCCGACGCCGCCGCCCACGACTGCAACGGTTCCATACAGCTTTATGTCGGACGGGTTGCCCAGCGGCCCGAGTATGTAGTAGATACGGTCTCCCGCCTTCTTCATCCCGAGCTTAACCGTGGACACGCCAACCTCGAGGAAAACGAGCTTAACCCAACCCTCCTCCGAGCTCCAGTCGACGAGGGTTAGCGGTATCCGCTCTCCCTTTTTGTCAACCATGACAATTACAAACTGTCCCGGCTTAGCCGCCCTAGTCACATGGGGAGCGTAGATCTTAACCTCTTTTATCCTAGGAGCCAGTTGCCTAGCGGATATTATATCCCCAACTGCTCTAGTTTCTGACGACATTATAGACTAAATAGACTAAAGTCTAGCCATAAAGATAAGCTTTGCCTTTGTGGAGTTAAAAATCGGTAAGAGCGTTTATTATTTTGTGTCAGATGTTCTGTGCCGTTCATCATGTGTCAGACGGCAAGTCATTCATCATTGTCGTTTTCTAAGTTGTTTTTTGTCGTGTTAAGCGTTCTGTGTTTTATGTTCTCTGTATTTGCAATTCTTCTGTGTTCGAGAAAAAGGTTAATATTTGTTGTATCGTGTTTTCTTAATTGCAAAGAAGGGGTTTGGGGCCCGTGGTCTAGTGGTAGGATATGGGCTGTGCCCGCCTGATGCCGCCCTCACACGGCGGTGGTCCCGGGTTCGAGTCCCGGCGGGCCCACCATTTTGCGGGTTTTTATATAGATTGTTTGTGTTTGTTTTGGAGTATTTTATTCTTATAGTTCTCCTCTGAGGTATTTGTCAACATATTCTGCTGTTTTCTTTCCGCTTTTCATGGCTAGCTCTATGTTTGATGGTCCTTGTGCGACATCTCCTGCGGCGAATAGTCCTTTTACCGATGTCATGTTGTATTCGTTGACTTTTATTGTGCCGTTTCTCCAGAACTCTACTCCGGGGATTTTAGGCTTTCGGGGGGTGTTCCTATGAGTCCGATTGCTGGGACAACAACGTCGACTTCTACTTCGAACTCTGTGCCCGGTATGGGTTCAACTGGCTGTTTTCTGCTTGTGGTTGGTTTGGTTTTGATTAGTTTCATTTTTCGGCTTTGTTTTCTCCTATTATTTCGAGTGGTATTACGTTTTCTACCAATTTTACTCCCATTTTCTGTAGGCGTTTTACCATGAAGCGTGCCGGTGAGATCGACAGCGATCTTCTGTAGAATATTGTTGGCTACGCGTTGAAGTCTAAGACTGATAGCTCGCAGATATCAACAGCGGTTAGCCCAGCGCCTATTATGGCTACTCTTCCTTCGAGGGGTGGGGGTGCCTAATTGCTGTATCCCAGTTTATATTTCATGTATTCGAATATCCAGTCCATGACGTTGTATACGTTGGGCAGGTCTTCTCCCGGGATGCCGAGTTTTCTGCCTTTCCATGTTCCTGTTGCAATGATTACTGCATCGTATTTTTCGAGTAGTTCTTTCACTGTGATATCTTTTCCTACCTCTATGTTTACGTGAAATATTACGCCTATGTCTATGAGCTGTTTTATGCTTTCTCTAACCATTTTTTGGGTATTCTAAACTCGGTATCGCGAATATGAACATTCCTCCGGGCTCGGGTAGCCTATCGTAGACCTCGACAGCATGTCCTATGCATCTAAGTGCATCTGCTGCTGCCAGACCAGCTGGTCCTGCGCCTACTATGGCGACTTTTTTTGCCTGTGTCTGGTTTTGGTTGATCACATGAAACAAACTTTATGGGCATATGGATTATCAAGTTATAAATGATTTTTAGCCTTGTATTTATTTTCCATTTACATAACTATGTTTTTTATAATAGAAAATAAAAATAACCTGTTGATATTTATAAAATTTCGATATATCTTTGTCTAATCATCTGGCAAATGCTTCTAATAACTTTGTATATAAAATTTCTCCGCCAAATTTATATTAGTCTTGGAATCCTCGTTTCGAAGAATTCTAGCCCATACAAGTAGTTTTCTATCTCTGCTAGAAATCCTTTCAACTGGTACAGGTTTACGACTAAAACTCCTTCGTAGACCTTGATTTGAGGAGAGAAAACAGAAATGACCATCGGGTAGACCCTTATAGTGTTCGAAGTGGAGACTAAAGCCAGCCCGTTCCTAGCTATATAACGTGAAAAAGCCCCAGCCCTCTCTTTTTGAGCTAAAGCAGCGTTCTTCAAGGCGGTAGTTCTTATGCGGCTCCATCTCTTGCAGTCTATAACAAACAGCGTTTCGCCATGGAGCGCGATAAGGTCTATTTCGTGTCTTTTGTCGCCTTCTTTAAACCTGAAGTTTAGCGCAACTTCGTAACCAGCCCTCTTAAAGATCTCACCACACAGTTTTTCTAGTTCATGCCAACCTATACTTAGCGCAAACTGTACTATGTCGAAGCCCCTCATCCATCCTTTGATTACGATTGTTGTAGGGTCTGCCTTGATAGTGTTAGCATCTAGCTCAATACCAAAGTCTTTTATTATATCTTTGATAAAGTTTTCAGAGAGTCCTGTTTCTTTAGAGACCGTTTCAACTTCTACTTTTCCGTCAGAAACAATATGTTTTAGAATTGTGTTTAAAATAAGTTGTATTTTAAGGTCTATCAACTTCTCGCCTATACTCTAGTCTTTAGATCACAATGCTTGCCATAGCGGAGAGCCTAGGCCACCTCTCGGCCGCTTCTTTTGCCAGTGGGCCTCGGATTTCCGTTCCCTTTGGGTCTCCTTCAGAAGTCACTATCACTACTGCGTTATCTTCGAATGCTATCCATGTTCCATCGGCTCTCCTGTAGGGTCTCCTCTGCCTTATAACTATGGCTCTCATGACTTGCTTTCTAAGTTCGGGTTTTCCAGCCCTGATGGACACAACGACCATGTCGCCAACAGCTGCGCCTGGAATTCTTCTCCAGACTGTCTTGTGATGAGGAACTCCTATCACTTTTGCGAGTTGGGCGCCGGAGTTGTCTGCTACTTTTACTAGGCTTTCCATGAATATTCCGGGTGTTAGGTCGAGCCTATATGATACTCCTACCGCTTTTGGTCCTCTTTTTGCCATTACCTCACCACCTATTCGACCTTACCTAACACAACAAATGATACAGACTTGGCGAGCGGTCGGGTTTCTCCTATAATTACCAGGTCTCCAGGTTTTATATCTATACATGGGGGCACATGTGCCCTCTTCTTTTTCCTCCTCTTCTCATATCTCATGTACTTCTTGTCGTAGTACAGGTATTCGTGGACTACAACGGCTGTTCTGTGCATCTTTACTTTCTCGACTCTGACCTGCATTATCTGTCCGCGCACGGGCAGTGTTCCGTGCCAGGGACAGAGAGGATCATTACATGTCTTAGTTGGAGGCTTTATGTTAGGTATACCTATATTTCTGACCTTGCTCTGCGTCGACATCAACACTCCCAACTCCCTTATGTCTAGGATTACATAAACTTTGCTACATGGAACCAGAGTTGGATTTGGAGGCAAAATCACCAATAATAGATCTTCTTTTTCAGCCTGTCCTCAGGTCTTCCAACCAGAACCTTTCCCTCAACTCTAACCCTTTTTCCGTCTGGAAGATATATTCGCAACACAACTTGTTCTTTGATAACCCATCTCTTTTTTCCACCTGGCTCTCCTATGAGAATCATGTTTCTTGTCTCGTCGAGAATCAATCCTGAAATTCCTACTAGGCATTTGTTTTTTGCATCGATGATCTCAGCTTTCAACCCTATAAGTTCGTGTCTAAGAATATTCCTAGGCGTAATCTTCATACTTACGACTACCTAGAATATAGCTTTGTATCTAAAAATCTGTTCCTTTAGGATTACTGGGTCTTTTTAAGCTGTTCTTCACGCTCGATGGTCAATATCCTGGCGATGGTCCTTCTAATCTCCCTTATCCTTCCAGGGTTCTCAAGACTTCCCCTAAGCGCCTGAACTCTCAGCCTTGCAAGCTCTGCTCTGAGCTCTTGGAGCCTTTTCTGTCTCTCCTCACTACTCATTTTACGGATCTCATTAGGCCTAAGCAGTACCACCTTCTATCACCTCTGGCTGCTTAACCTCTATATAATCGGGCATTCTTGAAGGTTTCATTATCCTCACCTTCACACCGTACATGCCAAGCTTCATTAATACATGTACTGTAGCCTCGTCGACAAGGCTTTTCTTGGGCTCACCAGCTTTTGGCAGGAAGCCTCGAGTGAACCTTTCGGTCCTGTGTCTCTGGCTTGTCAACTTGCCACTTAGGACTACTTCAGCGCCTCTTGCACCAGCGTTCATTATCCTGTTCAAAGCTATCATAGCGGCTCTCCTGAACTTTACACCTCTAACAAGAGCTCTGGCGAGCCTGTAAGCCATTATTTTTGCGTTGAGGTCCTGGTTGGGGACTTCAATTACGTCTATCTGGGGGTTTTCTATGCCGAACTCTTTTTCAAGAACTTCTGCCAGATTTTTGATATTTGCTCCACGTCTTCCTATAACCATTCCGGGGATACCAGCATATATGATGACCTTTGTGCCTATAGGTGTCTTGAAGAACTGTACGTCTACGTAATTTGCTCTAACAAACTGTCTCTGGAGGTACTCGTGCAACATCATGTACTGTAAGCCTTGCTTGATGAATGTTCTCTTCAGCGACGACATATATCATCCACCTCGCTACATATCTTCATCAAATTTAAACATAGCGAGACTACTCCCTCTCCTCTACCGCTATCTCGACATGTACCAGCTGGTCGAAATAGGGTGTCGCTCTACCGAAGGCTCTTGGCATGTATTTCCTGATCTTCATTCCCTTATGAGCTGCTGCATGAATTATCCAGAGGTTTTCTGTGTCTAATCCTTTGAATTCCGCATTGCTCTCGACACTGTTCAAAAGAGCCAGAATCTTTTTTGCCGCTTTGACAGGGTACCTGCCTGGTCCTGTCCCTTTCCTATGACCGACTTTTCCATGAAACCTTTTGAAAGGCACCGCTCTTTTCATCTCAATGACTTCTTCGAGCAGATTTTTAGCGTCGCTAAGCTTCTTCCCCCTTATCATGTCGAGCAGCTCAACAGTCTCTTTATATGAAATGCTAACATCTCTGAGAGACGCTATAGCTGTACGTGTAGGGTCAAGCTGAACTGAATACTTCCACGACGGCATACCTTATCAACACCTCCTAACACACACCTATAACTCAACTAATAAATATTACCTGAAGCAACCCTCTTTCAAAAGATTCCTCAGGCAAAAAGAAAAATTTAAACTACAGAACACAAAGAATATCTGGAATTCCAGCTTGGGGCCGTAGTCCAGCCTGGTAGGATAGTAGCGGAATACCCTAACGCCTGGCTTGGGCCCAGGTGGTCCCGGGTTCAAATCCCGGCGGCCCCACCATTTTCTACACCAGATGTTTTCTTAGAGTAAAATAAATATCAGCTACATTGTATGAATATTATCGGCGGGGGTGCCCGAGCCTGGACAAAGGGGGCAACGCGGCTAAAATGCCGCGTCCCTAGGGACTTAAGATCCGCTGGCGTCGGCCTGCCCGGGTTCGAATCCCGGCCCCCGCACCAACTATAGTTAACATTTTTATCTAAGGATTTGTGTGATAGTTGGGATTTGTATGAGGCACTCGCATGGATATAGGTCTAGGACTAGGAAGGTATTTCGCAAACATCCTAGAAAGAAGGGTTACGGTGGTCTTGGACGCCTGATGTATGAGTACAACATTGGTGACAAGGTTAGAATCGATATTTCCCCCGAGTTTCCTTCCACTGCACCACATAGGAGATATCAGGGAAGGATTGGCACCGTTATAGAGAAGAGGGGGCGCGCTTACGTCATAGCTATCAAGATTGGAGGCAAAGTTAAGAAAATTATAACGACAAAGGACCACATAGTGCCTTTCCAGGAGAAAGCTGTTGAAAGCTAGACTTCTTCTATATCTATTACGTCTAGTTCTATTTTCACGACTTTATTGTCAAGCATTTCTGCTACGCTAGGCTTTGTTCTTCCCTGGTCCCCATGCATAAATTCTTTCACATAGAATCCTCCCTGGCATTCGACAATAAATTCTACCTCGTTTTCCGAGATTTTTTTCGCCTTTATACTGTAGACTACTTTTTTTCTAACCTTGTCGGCTCTCCTGTGAAGGACTCTTAAGGGTGTTCTTTGTGAAACAACGACGTTTTTGAAATACTCCTCTATTTCTCTAAGTTTTTTCTCATCCACGGGTTTTTCGAAGACCACTCTAAGCCTATACTTCTTCTTCGCTATTTCTGCCAGAGTTTTGAGGCGCTTTACACTTTTTCTGTCACAATACCTTAACCCTTCCACCTCGATGAGTCCCTCGGCTTCCTTGTTGATTGCTTCTTCAAGTTTTTTGAGATCTAAGGTCCTTTTTCTGGGATACTTTATTTCGACAACAAATGGTCTCCCAGACCCGAGAGTTATTGCGTCTATGTCTTCTCTTCCTGCTGCATGAAACTTCGCACTTTCTCCTTCTGCTTCACGGATCATGGGTTTTGTTATAAGCTCTTCTATAGAAGTGGGGTACTTGACCCTGTCGTCGGTGTAGGGCCAGGGATTTTGTGGGAGTCCTCTTACAAGTTTTCTGTATCTGCCGCAGATAAAGAGCGGTGCTGGCTCTATTTCTATAGTCTCATTTTCAAGGTCTATGATTATGGTCAATTCTGGTTTTTCCAGCGAGTATTCTTTTCCCGTGATCTCGGAAAAAATTTTGCCTATCTCTCTACTAGCTTCGTTTTTTAGACTTTCCGCATCTGCCAGCTTGTACATACGCCATAACTCTTCTTCTCTTCGCGTGATACTGTAGGGGACTCTACACCCTATGAGGAAGGTGCTGAATTCGTAATCCTTTGTCAGCTCTGCAGCCCTCTCTGCCAACTCTCTATACTTTCCTGATATTCCTCCACAAAGCCAACATTTTTTCTCCGAAAACTTAACCCCAAGCTGTTCTGCAAGAATCTTTGCTGGCTCAAACCCTGTTTCCGCAAGCAGCCTTACAAGTTGTTCGTCAAATTCCGTCGAACCACTCTTGTAACTTGCCATCAGGAGAACCGTTTTTAGAGATCTTCCTCTTTCTTCGTTTGTAAGCCCGTACCCTCTCAATCCAAAAATCCTGCCACTACACGAGTCACAAAGTATTATCCCGTCTCGGAGAATCTTTTCCAGAACATGTGAAAAATCTTTCTCGCTGATCGACAACTTCGCTACACCTTGAGAAAACAAGAATTATCTTGTGTTAAAATCTTCTGTATCTTCTACCCCTTCCTCGATACCTGAACCTGTCTGTTTCGTATCTTATCGGCTTAACAAAGAGATAGTAAGTTTGAGGCTCTCTCAATTCTTCTATTATTCTTTCGACGATAAGCTTTACCGGGTCTATGCCTGTTCTCTCGGATATGTCTTTAAACGACTCGAACGGTTTTCGTCTCCTTTCGTTTATTATTTTCCATAAGGTTCTTTTCCCTATTCCTTTGAGTAAATCAAGCTGATGCGCTTTTTTTGAAATAGGCTGTGCTGTGTTAAAAAATTCTACGAAACGTTTTTCCTGAGCCCTCACTATCTTCTCAAGAACCACAGGCAGCTCTGCCCTTGCTGTAGACGTCAGATCCTCGTATTTGAGGAACCTCGAAAATTTGAAAATCTGACTTTCGAGGCTTCCGACAAGCACTATTCTCTCACCTATTTTTACATCCAGGTTTGCTGAAACTCCTGTCGCTGGTTTCAACTCTATTAGAAGAAATCTTTCTTCGCCGATCGACTGCACTAGAGGATATCTTATCCCTCTTATAGGGTCTCCGTATGGAAGATAATCTAAGACATATACAGCATTCTCTGGACACTGGTTGTGACGTTTCCTGTATTCTCTACGCTCCATCTTAGTATCCTCCCTTGTAGAAAATTATCAATTCTTATTATTCTTCAGTATATCTCTCTAATAAATTTAATATTTCACGAAGTTGTTCTTCAGAAAAAATCATGTTGAGAGGAGAAAGGATAAGCCTCAATTCACCAGGCTCCTTAGGCATAATGTTAACTATTTGAACCGCGAATTCCTCTGGAATGTCGAATTTTTCAACCAACTCCTTGACCAGTTCACGCGACTTTTCGGCGTTTTGGATTTTGGCTAGTTTTCTCGCATAGTCAAGAGTAAGATTCTCTAGGCTGGAAAGCTCTCTATTCTTCTCCTGTTCTTCAAGTAGAGCTTTTACTTCTGAAAGGGTCAGGCTCTTTTCCTTTATTATCTTTGACAATTCCAAACCCCCTTACAAATTTATAAGCAACTTTTATCTATTCTCTTTGAATAATTTACATTTTACGGTTACCTCAACACACATATTATGCTATTTTTTCGAGCAGTTTTTTGAAATCATCAAAAGTTTCTTCTCTTCCATCCGGCCAACTTATCCTGATCCTTTCTATCTTAAACGTATCTACTACTTGGTGGGGCTGTTTTGTCCCAAAAGCCTTGGTCCAGGAAACAAATCTTCCTTGGTTGTCGGTAGCCCTAAACAGCTTGTATATCTGTAACCTATATGGGATACCAGCAAATATTATTGTTATTTTTGCTCCAGTATCCTTGCTCCACTTTAATACCTTTTCCATGTCGGAGAAAGATACCATACGATATAAGATATATAGTGACGCCTAGATAAAAATTAACTACTTAAATGTTAAATCCTCTTTAGCTTGAAATATACTTTGTCGCCTACCTTGAACTCTGGATAATATTTCTCAGAGATTATCGACAACTGTAATCCGCCCATAGATGCTATAACCTTTTTTTCTTCCTCCTTTTTTAGATAAACTTCTCCCATCATGACAATGTTCCATGCGTCTGTATCACCTGCCTCCTTGGAAACCTCTATCTCAACTCTATCGTTTAATGAAGGGCTCCAGTTGATTTCGTCGAGGATTTTGTCAGGGATCTCAAAGACTACTTCCTCTTTTTTACCTACTTCGACGGTGATCTTGGTTACGTAGGCATAGTGTAGTCTTTCTAATCCCTTAACTTTACCTTTCACAGACATCATATGTCTACGGCATGCTTTTAATCTATCTCTATGGTCACATGAATGTTGCCAATATAAATAGCCTCGTCTATCTTGGAAATAGGGCTGTTATGTGGAGTGAAATCTTTGAGATAAAGGAGATAGACCTTTTCGGGCGGACAGGCACAATATACACGAAGCACGGAAAGGTTTCGACTCCGACGCTGACTCCAGTCATTAATCCAGCCAAGTCGGTCCTTGAGCCCAAGGAAATCCATGAGATGGGGTTTAACTTGTTGATGACGAACTCGTATATAATCAAGCAGAGCTACGGTGACTTGGCGCTAGAAGTTGGTGTTCATGGTATTCTCGGTGTAGATACTCCGGTAATAACCGACTCGGGTGCGTACCAGTTAATGGTCTACGGCAGAGTTAAGGTTGAACCAAGAGAGATTGTAGAATACCAGGTCAAGATTGGAAGCGACATTGGAGTAATTCTAGATATACCTACAAAAAAGGAAACGCCCTATTCTCAGGTAAAAGAAGAGGTTGAGGAAACACTTAGACGCGCTCGTGAAGCGGTAAAGATTGAAAGGAATGGCATGCTTCTCGTAGGTCCAGTTCAGGGCGGAACATACCTAAACTTAGTAGCCTATTCTGCAAGTGAGCTTTCAAAGCTACCGTTTGACGTCTACGCGGTTGGAGGTCCTACACAGATTATGGAAAACTACATGTTCAGAGATCTAGTCCGGCTCGTGATGACCGCACGGCTTAATCTTCCATGGTCTGCGCCTTTACACCTATTTGGTGCTGGACACCCGATGTTGATACCTTTGGCTGTTGCAATGGGTGTCGATACCTTTGACTCGGCATCCTATGTCCTATATGCCAGAGATGACAGATTGTTGACCGACCGGGGTACGTTAAGATTAAATGAACTAGAAGAGCTTCCGTGCGATTGTCCTGTTTGTTCAAGGATTACTGCTAAAGAGCTTAGAGAACTGCCCAAGCAAGAGAGAATTCCCCTCATAGCTAAACATAATCTCTACGTAATTCTCAGAGAAATTAAGAGAACACGACCAGCCATTCATGAGGGTAGACTCTGGGAACTCGTCGAGGAAAAGGCTAGGACACATCCCTCTATGATGGATGCATTCCAAGAGTTTGTAAAGTATACAAGGTTTCTCTCAAAGAAACATCCAGTAACCAGGGCTGTTCCATCAGGGATCTTCTTTTATAGTGGGATGAGCAGGTACAGACCCGAGGTAGTGAGGCATATAGAGAGGTTAAAACATAGGGTTCAGAGATCCAAGGATACACTTATACTGTTTCAGGAGACCCCTCAAAAACCCTTCACACGGTTTGGTCTAATCAAGGAACTTCTTAACGCTTATCCCGATATGTGGGAACTGGGTGACCTTGTTGTTCTTTCTTCGGTTTTTTCAGTCATTCCTTTAGAATTGGACGGTGTTTATCCGCTCTCCCAATATGAGACTTCAAGCAAGGTGTTTATTGACGCTTGGCATGAGTTAACATCCGATGTGGCATGGTATGTTTTGGAGAAAGAATATTCTATAGTCATCCTGGTGTATTATGATCTCTATGAACCGTTTATAAACGAACTAGAACATAGACTAAAATTCGAAGGCATACTCTTTGGGAAGGTAAAGGTTGACGATTACTATCAGGCATTAAGTAATGTCGACGAACTTGCTCGTAACATAAAATCGATGGTAGAGACACTTAAAAGTTTTAAAGAAAAGAAAAACTAGATGTAGTATGGTGGAGTTTCTTTCTCTCTCATAGATTCTCTCATTCTTTTCTCTAGTTCTGCTATTTCCTTCTCGATCATCATGCCTTCTTCTATTAGTTCCTGTGTATCTATTTTGAGCCCTGTGATCTCTGATATCACGTCTATAGCCCTTGCTGCTGCTTTAGGATCTGGTCTTTCGACGGCCGCATATGGGAGTATAGCGACTGCGGGATGCTTTACTGCCTCGAACACAGAAAGAAAATATGCAAGAGGACCTATGATTCCAAGACCCTCTTCTAACAGCTTATATCCTCTAGACTTTATCTCGTCTTCATGGTTTCTATAATATGTAGAGGTTGGGGCTATCCTGAAGTCTTGTTCTTTGTCTTTGAGCCTAGCATCGAGACCTCCTATCAGTATCGATTCCTCTATCTCGCTTTTGGCTATCTTCTCTGCAACTTCCATTGAAACAATGTTCAGGTCCTTTTTGGACATAGGCACGTTGGCGACGAAGAATACGATGTCATCTTTTTTGTAAAACTCATACGGCAACGTTATACCTTCCTTTACAGTTACAAATGGTTGCATAAAGTACGAAACGACATATCCTATTCTTTTTGCTTTAAGCTTCGTAACTAAATGTCTTATAGTTATCCAGCCGACATGTCCCACGCCATGGAATCCTGTAAAAAAGTATTTTCCATGCAGTTCTTTCTCCTCAACGAAGAACTTAACATATTTAGATGTCACATTTCATCACCTATTCGAATCTTAACGCACATGATATTCCGCAATAACATTACATGCAATGTTTATATAGTATAGTGGCAGAAACTTGGAGGGAATTCGTTATGAGTGTGTATCACGGAAATGATCTCAAGAAAATAACTGGAGGAAAAAAAGGCAGACATGTGAAAGTTAAGAGAAAAGCGCTGATGGGTCGTTTCCCCGTTTTGACAACTATGGGCGAGTCCAACCTTATTAAGATAGAGAGAGTGAGAGGAGGTAACATAAAGGTAAAAGTCCGAAAAGCCGCGGAAGCAAATGTGTACATCCCAAGCGAAAAAGTTACGAAAAAAGTAAAGATCCTCAGGGTTCTTGACAACCCATCTAGCAGGGATTTCGCTAGGCGTGGAATAATAACTAAAGGGGCTATAATCCAGACCGAGCTTGGAAAAGCCCGTGTAACATCACGACCTGGACAAGACGGCGTTGTAAACGCTGTACTTCTCGAGGAATAGCTCTTTTTTCTGTTCTAAGCCATATAGTATTGTTGGTTGGAAATGAAGCAGAAAGACGGAAGGATCATTTGGACTGTATATTTTGACTCTACCAAGCCTTGGAGTAAAGGAAGGAAAGTTCCTCTCAAGTTAGCTGTTGAGAAACCAAGGCTTGAAGAAATAGTTCTTGCCGCTAAAAAAGCAGGTTATGATAGGATTGTTGAAGACCCTAATGCAAAACATCCTGCTTGGTGGTTCGAGCAAAATAATGGTAGGATAATTGTCTATACTGACGAGAAAAAATCTATAGTCATTAGGAAAATAGCTGAGAAACTCAAGGAAATAAGGCTGGAAAATTCTAGAAAAAATAAGCCTAAAAAGAGATAAACTCCTGCAGTTTTTCTCTCAAAACTTTGGCAACAATCTTTCCGTCAATGCGTCCTCTAACTTTCTCCATTATTCTACCCATAAGCATGCCAAACGCCTTCTCTTTCCTTGCTTTTACATAGTCCATATTCTCCTGAATGATGCGTGTAACTAGCTCTTCGAGTTCCGTCTGAGATATTTTTTGTAGACCAAACTCGGATATAGCCTCGTCCATGTTTTTATCCGGATTTTCGGCCAATATCTTTAGCAACTCTGGTAAAGCTTCCTTAGCGATTTCTTCGCTTGCGACCTTCCTAAAGATATCTTTTAGAAGGTCTTCACTTAGATTTTCTACGGGTACACCTTCTCTCGAAAGGTTTTTCAAAGTATTTGTTAGGGTAGATGCTACGAGAACTGGGTTCGCACCAGTCTCCTCAACGATCTCCTCGAAAAGATATAGGTATTGTGAATTAAACATCGCCTTTGCAAGCTCCTCGGAAAGCCCGTACTCCTTCTTTAATTTTTCAAATTTAACCTCGGGGGGTTCTGGAAGCCTTAATTTTAACGACTTTAAGTACTCGTCACTGATTCTTATAGGCCTTATATCTGTCTCAGGATACATTCTTGCACTACCAGGGCGTGGTCTTAAAAAGCGTGTTGTGCCATCTGGATTGGCTCCCCGGGTTTCCTCGGGTACTCCGTGTAAAGCCTCGATAGCCCTCTCCCATACCGCTTTCAAAGCCTTCTCTGCTTTCTCCTTTTTATCAAAAACGAGAACGAATGCATCATCTTTTTCGCAACCAAGAATCTCTCTTATTTTTTCTACCTCTTCCTCGGTGATACCGTATTTGGGCAGCTCATCACTATGAAAGATCCCGCCAACCTCAGCCCAATACCTTGCCCTGTCGGCAAACTCGGTGCCCAACCTTCTGCCAGGCTGTATTTCGTACCCAACTAGCCCGCCGAAGCCCTTAAGTTTAAGCGCTAAGGCAACACCTCCAGACTTGAGCACTCTTTTTGCAATCTTCGACTTAGTATTGCTAAATACATCTGAAACATCTACAAGCTCAAACACAAGGTCTTCTTCTCTCACATTTCTCTCTTCAAGAATCTTCTTTATCTCAAGAAGCTTAAGCTGTCTCATAACCTCGAGCTCGATTATCCTGGGTATAAGGTCCAGGTATTGTACACCTTTAATCTCGATCTTAGCTCCACCGCGTATTGAGACATTAAGATCCTGCCTGATCGTGCCAAGACCCCGCTTAACCCTACCCAAGGATCTCAGCAGGAGTCCTATTCTAAGTGCCACATCTCTTGCCTCTTCGGGCGTCTTTATCACTGGTGCTGTAGCAACCTCTATTAGTGGGATTCCCAACCTATCTAGCCTGTAGTGGACTTCCTTGGTCTCTTTGTTTTCTCCAGTCTTTCTTGCTGCATCTTCTTCGACACATACAGTCTGTATAGGTACTTCCTTATCTCCTAATATTATTTTTCCTCCAATCGATACAAGGGATGTTCGCTGAAAACCAGTAGTATTAGACCCATCAATAACTATTTTCCTCATAACATAGATCTCGTCGAAAACCCTGGCTCCTATCATTAAAGAAAACATCAAGGCGAGCTCGAGTGCCTCTCTGTTCATCTCGTGTGGTGGCTCCTCATCCATCTCAACCAGACAAGTATTGTCGTCGTATCCCTCATACCTGAAGTGAACGCCTTTTTTGAACTCAAAGTAAGCTGCGGGGTCCATCTCGCCAACTTCACTTCGCGTTGGACGAAGCCACCTTATGAAGTCAAAGTCTCCTTCTTCTTTGTGTAACACTGTAGGACAGTTGCAAAACAGTTTATGTCTAGTATCAAGCATCTGGTGTATCTCTATTCCACACTTTAGGCCTATTTCCTCATAGTCAACCTTCATCTCGACCACCACATAGCTCCTGGATAAAACCTATACTCGCTACGAGACTCGATCTCGTAGGCAATGTTTTCCTTGAACAAGCCAATAGCTTCTTCCACGTCATCTGTCTGACCAAGCACCCAGCTGAGCTTTACATACGCCGTTTCCGGGGTCATATCTTCAGCTGAAATTGCGCCTGCTCTCAGGAGCTCTATACCTGTTCTATAAACGTTCATGTTAATCCTACCCCAAATACATTGAGAGGCTATAACAACAACTAAGCCATTTTTAATAGCCGATCTAACAGATGAGATAAGACTGCTCGAGACATGACCAAGCCCTGTCCCCTCTAAAACAATCCCTCTATAACCCTTCTCAACGAGGAAATCTATAACCTCGTTTTTCATTCCAGGAAAATACTTCAATAATACAACCTTATCACTGAACTTAGGATAAACCTCGACTTCTTCATCTCTCCTCTTATACTTGTTTGATAAAACTTCGAGCTTCCTAGAGGCGAGAATTACGCGCGCCAAGGGTATGCCATTGATTGTCATAAATGCATCTCTACGGCTAGTGTGCATCTTCCTGGCTTTTACTCCCCTATGAATTAGTATAACATCATCACTTACACTTCCGTGCATAGCTATAACTGACTCGGCGAAGGGAGCTTGAATCGCTGTCAACGAGGCGGCTACCACGTTGAAGGCGGAATCACTAGATGGTCTATCTGAAGACCGCTGCGCACCCACAAACACTATCGGTCCGGGGGCTTTTCTTATAGCAAAGGCCATTGCAGCGGCACTATAATGCATGGTGTCTGTACCGTGCGCTACAACAATACCTCTTGGATCCTCCTTTTTGAAAACTTCTTTAATCTTCTCCGCGATCTTTGACCAGTGACTAGGAGTCATGTCTTCGCTAAAAATGTTGAAAATAGTTTCTGCCTTAATGAATGCTATTTCCTCCAACTCCGGGATCATAGAATATATCTCCTCTGCGGTGAAAAACGGATATACAGCTCCTGTTTTATAGTCTATCCTAGATGCTATCGTTCCACCAGTTCCAATGAAGAATACCTTGGGCAATTTTTCTACTCCCTTAGGTAGAGATAATTGCACCAAGGGTTCAGGCTCTCTATGGCCGATTTTACTGATAAATTTGATTTTACGCGAGTCCACTCCAACATTGTAGCCGTTGTCGAGCTTCAAGACAATGACGTTTTCATCACCCACCTCGGGCCGTGGCATAAATATTCCTTCAAGGACCGTTCCATCGGTCGTTTCTATTCTTACTCTATCAAAGAGTTCTATACCGTTTTCGGAGACTATTTTGCGAACTACACTACCATAGTTCTCCAGCGACATCAAAGCACCAAAACACTATATCTCCGTGGCCAGATAAATATGCCTAAAAACTGTATATCAACAAGAAGGATAGAAGGCCGAAAAGCAAGGGAAACTTTAACAACCTTGTTGTTCTCCACGCTCTTCTTATAGGATCTTTATAGACATATAGGAGAGAAACTATTATCGGCAAATCGACCCCCGCGACCACAAGTAAAACTATAAGTGGTTCAAATTTGGCGAGAAGAGATAGAGAACTCAACAAAACAACTGCAAGCAGAATCACGGTTGCAACCTTTAATGCGAAAGAAGGTCCCCTGATAACCGCTAGAGTCTTTACACCAGCCTTCTTGTCGCCTTCTATATCTTCTATTCCCTTTAATATCTCTCTACCAAATATTATTAGAAAAGCATAGAGAGACAAAAGATATGTGTTAAATGGGTTCACACCCGCGAATCCTCCGTAAAGAATACTCATGGAGGAAAGAAAACCTATGATGAGGTTTCCTAAAATACCTTCCTTTTTCCAGCTATGCGAATACATATAGAGGAGACACGAGGCAAGCACTGCTGCTAGACCATTTATCAGAGAAAACATGAAACCTATCGTTATACCCACTGTGAACAAGAATATGGATGCGAAATAAGCTGTACTCTCGCTGATACGTCCAGAGAGCAATGGCCTCCAAGGCTTATTTATAAGGTCTATGTGTTTGTCAAAATAATCGTTGATGACATTTCCACCAGCAGCTATCAGCGCCGCAGAAACACTTACAAGAAGTCCCTTCAAGAGCTCTGTTCCACCGCTTACAAAATATCCTACAAAGGCTGCCAGAAATATTATAAAACAGTTCCCCCGCTCTGACAAGTCTAAGCCAATCAGTTAGTAATCTCACACTTCTCAATACTACTTAGTTATGTATATTAAAATCTACTGTTCCATACACAACTTTTTTATACACAACATCTGCACACACTATTTGGGGATAGATATGCCTTCACACGGAAGCCTTACCAAAGCTGGAAAAGTTAGGAATGCTACACCAAAGATACCAGCAAAGCCTAAAAAGAACCTACCACCTAGAAGGAGGAACTGGAGGAACTATAGGAGAAGGATACTCTATGCTGAACTTCAACAGCCTAGAGCTAGAAGGAGATAAACGTCTTTTTTTCCAGCTTCTCAAAGATTCTATCAACTAACCTAGCAAGTGCTTCTTCTATACTTTCATTTTTCTTCAAATCTTCCACGAGAACCTCGATAGCCCACTTAATGTCCACTACATCGTTAAGCCAGGCATATCCGAAAAAAGCTTCAACAACATCTGCTCCATACAACTCTTTGGGCAGTTTTAATCTACCCTCTAAGTATGATTTCTTATATACAACATTCAACACTTTGTCGCTAACCTTAATCCCTATAGGCTCGCCTTTAACAAGGGTCAGAGCGGCTGAAACTATAAAATTCACTAAAGAGTCTCCAAGACGGGCCAGCTTCTTGTCAAAAAACGGCCTATACCTCACGCCTTAGAAACCTGTTCCAAGACCTGTCTTTTTACGGATTCAAGCTTCTCGATAACCCTTTCCTGCACCTCCTTTAAAGCATTCAGCGGCGATATACTACCATCTGTCTTCACCATGAAAAATGCTACATCCAGTAATGGGTGTTCAACCCTATATGCAGCCGTAACCCTAGGATCCTTGTTTAACTCGTCTACTAGAAGATTGAGAAGCGTATGACCCTCCCCCTTAACCTTAACCTCCAAAATATCCTTCGACAACTTCACAATCTCTACTTCTACCTTACTCATAATCCTCACGCCTAGCACTCTTCCCCACAACATAGTAATAAATCCTATGCGACCTACCTCCATCCTGAACAGTCACAACCTTCACAGGCTTCCAGCCCATTACCTCAAAATCGTGAGAAACAACACGAGTCTCCGGACCCAAATCCTTCTCCATCTTCGGTCTTATCCTCTCATTCACAGACGTAAGCAAATAGAGGAACACAACATCCGCCGGGGGAAACTCGAGTTCATAAAAACTACCCTGAACCAGCAAAACCCTGTCACTTACACCCTCTATCAAAACATTCCTCATAGCCCTCTCCAACAAATCTCTCCTAATCTCGATCCCCACAGCCCTTGCACCAAACTCCTTTGCAGCAATCACTAAAGACCTCCCATCACCACAGCCAGGATCAAGCACAAGCTCACCTGGCTTAAGCCCAGCAATCTTGAAAGCCTTGCGAATTACCTCGAATGGTGTCGGTACATATGGCACATTGATTGCCCAAGACACACATTACACCAGAAAAAACAACCTGCAGATAAAAATAAAAGAATAGTGTGGCGGGCCGGCCGGGATTCGAACCCGGGGCTTCCGCGACGGCACACAGCACGCGCCTATAGGCCGTCTCTACGGGTTAAGAGCCCGCCGCTCTACCGGGCTGAGCTACCGGCCCACAGTTTGACTTTTTATATGTTTTCCCGGTTTAACAGTGATTTTTATTTTGGGGACTTTTTCTCGCAGATATTTTGTGTAAAAAGGGTTTTTATTCTTTTCTGGCAAGATCAGTCCCTGTATTCCCAGTTCCACATTTGGTTGGCTAGTTTTCCGTCGTAGAGAAACTTTTCAACCTTTTCTTTCGCTCTCTCTACTTTTTCTTGGTGTTTCTTCAGGAATATTTTGACTCTTTTAGCCAGCTCTTTTTTGCATTCTCCGCACAAGAGTTCGCCAGACTTACAAGCATTGTATCTTTCTTGGAGTTTTTTGTCGTCTTCTTCGAAGAGAAGTGAGTACCAGTGGAATATTGGACAGATTTCCGGAATTCCTCCTAGTTTTCTTTGTTCTTCTTTTGTTGCTCGGCCTCCCGTGAAAGCATTCATGATTTTTTTCGCCGCTTTGTCTGGATCTTCATTTAATAGTATGGCTGTTTCCGGCTCTGAGGCCGACATTTTTGTGTCCGGACCCAGCAGTCCCCATACAAATTTGGAGAGAAGTTCCGCTGTCTTGTATCTACCTAGTTTGGGTGCAACATCTCTTTGGAGGCGGAAGTAGGGATCTTGGTCGATAGCGCACGGTATTAGCGGTCGTCTTTTCTCAAAGAGTGTTGGCACTATTTGTAAAGCTGGATAAAAGATTAGCCCTATACTTGTTTCTCCATGAAATCCGAAAATCGCCTTTGCTGTGGAAAAATTTATGTGCCTGGCAACCTTCACGGCTGCCCTGTACATATGACCTATGTATTCCGTGTCTCTGAAGATGAAGGTTTTGTCTTCGTCAAACCCTATGGCTATGATGTTGAGTATGTCCTGTATCACATAGGGCTCCACATCCTCTAAGCTATTCACTTTCTTAGCTAGAAACTTTTCCTCATCAGGTATCATGATATACGCGTTAACGTTGAACTTCTCCTGGATCCATCTGGTCATCAGAAATGGTATCATGTGGCCGATATGCATCGGAGATTTACTCGGAGCCCTACCAGTATACAGGAAAAAGCCCCTTCCTTCACTATAATCCTTCAAAACTTGCCCCAGATCTCGGTGCGCGAAAAAGAAGCCTCTCCTTAGAAGCCAGTGAAGCTCTCCTGTATGCCTCTTTAGTTCCTCTAAAAGTTCAGGAGAAATCTTCTCTACTCCGAACTCGACCACCAGCCTGTCATAATCAACCTTTCCACGAACCTCCCATGGCGTCACTTCATAGCCCTCCACGCTATCCACCACCTTACTCCAAAAACATACCAAAAGAAAAACATAATTGTTCATAAAAATTAGAGCAACTTCTCGTAGCAATCTATCATTATCTCTGGCATAATTATATCTAAAATGGTGCCCCGGCCGGGATTCGAACCCGGGATCTGCGGCTCTCTACGGAGCCGTTTCTCCTCGAAAGGCCGCCATCCTCTCGACGCATACCCGTGCTTGGCCGGGCTAGACGACCGGGGCTTTGCCTCGGCGATTGAAATTGAACAAAAGATATAATTAAACTTTTTCTCGAAATCTCCAACAGAGATGTATTGTAACCTTTTATATAATTGTTTTACATTTCACAAAAATAGCTGTATTTCATTTATTTTATAAAAATGGTGCCGGGGCCGGGATTTGAACCCGGGACCTCCTGGTCTCTTATCCGTGTTTTTGGAACTTCAGCCAGGCGCTCTCCCAGCTGAGCTACCCCGGCGTTTTGGGGTCGTTATTTTATTCTTGCTTTTTGGGTTATTAATTTTGTGATGTGTCTTGTCTGTGGATGTTATAAGAAACTGTGATGTAGAAGGCGTTGTCTATGCTGTGCCTAAGGGTCATAAGCATTATAGACTTGTTGTTTTCCTCAGAGATGGACGTATTCTGGTTTTTAGCGAGGCTTTTGTAGCTAATATTGTTAGAGCCTACGTTACCGTGCATACACATCCTGTTAAGAGAGCTATAGAGTTGAAACGTTTTGTATTAACAGAGGGAGAGAAGAAGGATGGATATGCTGAATGTCAGCTTCTCGAGATAGAGAAGGAGGAGGAAGAGATTAGAGAAAAAGTTAGAAGTATTTTAGACAACACTTCAAATTAAACCTTAATCTTTATAGCTGCCTCAAATACAGCTTTGCTCGCTTTTTCTACCGCGTTTTTCAGGTCTTCTGCCGTCGCGAGTTCCCACTCCTTTTTCACAAGTGTTGCGTCACTTACTACGAGCAATGCTCCAGCTTTAAAGCCTCTGAGGCGTGCTAGGGTGAAAAGCGTCGCACACTCCATTTCTACAGCTATCGAGCCTCTTGGACGCCATGTTTTCATGAACTCGTCTATGTCTATGTAGAAGTAGTCGCTACTTATGACGGGACCAACCATGAATTTTAGTCCTTGACGTTTGGCTTCTTCGACAAGAGTATTCAATACATCATAGTCTGGGACTGCGGCAGTACAGTCTCCTGGGAAATACCATCCGACTGTGCCTCCAGACTTGTAGGATGCACCTGTAGGTATCACGACGTCGCCCACGTTGAGTTCTGGCACCATCGCTCCACAGGTGCCCATTCTTATGATGAGCTTTGCGCCTAACATGCGAAGTTCATCGAAGACTATCGAAGCTGAGCCTCCTCCGATCCCATGAGTTGCTACTGTTATTGGCACTCCTCTGTATGTTCCAGTATATACGAGATATCCTCTGTTTTCATTAACAAGCCTGGCGTCTTCAAGATAAGTTGAGAGTTGTTTTACTCTCGCCGGGTCGCCCGACGCTATAACTCTTTCAGCAACATCTCCCTCTTTAGCTTTGATGTGAAGCGGCATGTTCTTACCAAAGAATAAATTGTATCGTCTTATCTATTTGGATTATTGTAATGGCGCCGGGGCCGGGATTTGAACCCGGGCGCCCCTGACG
>CAZJJA010000016.1:0-21429 GCA_964546235.1 uncultured Thermofilaceae archaeon
CTCTCTCTCAGGTGTAAAATATAGGGGCTTGATTCTCGGGACAAGTCTTTCCTCGCCAAGCCTTGTCATTATGCCTTCGCGTGAAATCCCTTCTATGTGAGCCTTTAAAACATTCATCACAAAGACCTGAACTTCGTCGTCGAGATTGTGACCAGTCGCCAGCTTTGTTGCGCCATTTTCACGTGCAACTTTATTCATAATATAGCGGCGGAAAACCCCGCAGACGCTGCAAGGCTTTATTTTAAACCCCTTTTCTTTAAGCCTTACAACAGCCTCGTCCAAAGTCATGCCAACATGCTCTTTAAAACTACCAATGATGATCTTTACGCCAATCTTCTCAGACAACTTCCTTAGCGCTTCAAGCTTATATTCTCTGTAACCACTTATACCCTCATCTACAGCCACGCCAAACACAGAAAAGCCAAGTCTTTCCGAAAATTTATTGAGGAGATAAAGCGTGGTCAGGCTGTCCTTACCCCCACTAACGGCCACAGCAACCTTATCCCCTTCCTCAACAAGCCTGAACTTGATTACTGTCTCCCAGACCCTTTTTTCAAAGAACTCGATAAAGTGTTCTCTACACAAGTAGCCTCCAAGATACGAGTTGCGTGCAACTGCATGCTTACCACAGACAATACATTTAGCCAAAGTCTAGCCACCCGACACTACAGAGATTATCTTCAAGCGACAATCACTATATATTCTCTCGTCCTCAGGCACTATTTCCCCGTCAAGAGCAACAACGACCTCTTCTGCAATGAGACCAAGCTCCCTTAGCAGGTCCAGTATCTTGGATCCTTTCTCAACCTCAATCTCCTTTACTTCTCGTCCAAAAACGTCGACGACAACCTTTACCTTAGGCATCCCAAACACAATACCTATCCCATAGGCATAAAAACTTTGTCTACACAGATATTTTAAATATCCCGACACAAATTCTTGGAGAGAAATGAAAGACCCATTTCAGCGAAAAGACATAGTCACAGTGAGAATTGGAAAGCTGGGAATCACGCCCAAGATAATAAAGGAACTCGACAACGTACTAAAGGCTAGGGGCATCGTAAAAATAAGACTATTAAAAAACTTCAGAGATGCATATGACACCGATAGGAGCGAAGTGGCACAGTTACTCTCGCAGGAGCTAAGAGCCAAGATAGTGGGCATAAGAGGCTACTCGATCATATTGCAGAGACCTCGCGCAAAACACCCAAGGTCCCAAAGTCGAAAAACCCGGCGTCAAGGTCGATAGCGTAAACCCTAAACGAGTCAATATTTGCTTCTTTCAATAGAGGAGACATGATTCTGCGCTCATAATTCACCTCAGTGCCAGGCATCAAAGGGCTAACTGCTGGGAGCACAAAAACTCTCTTACCCATATACTCGCCGACAAGAAAAGCCTTAAGCTTGACACGGACGCCAAGCTCATCTCTCAACAATATAGCTGGATGTTCATGTCCCATAACAATATATCTAATGCCTTCACCGAAACCCTCAACGGGGAGAGGTTTATGTCCGTGAAAAAACATCCAATCTTCCATGATCAGATAGGGGTCATGGAAAGGGATGCCCAATCTCTTTAAAACTGGCACAAGATAATTGTCGTGGTTTCCACGAACAACTTCCACCACGACTCCAAGATCCCTAAGAAACTCCAAAAACTCTATAGTTTCCCTCCACTCCTGTCTTAGAATATCACCAAACTCGTGTTTAACATCACCCACAATAACAACCTTCTCCGCACCACACTCTTCCACCATACTTCTTACAATATCTTTAATCTCTCCTAGCTGCAGTGGCGGGAGAAACACACCCTGATCAGCCAAGGCTTCTTCATACCCTATATGTAGGTCGGCAAAAGCCAGTACCCCGTGCTTTTTCACGTACAATCCGAAGCCTACAAGCTCTATGCCAGGCTCGACAACAAAGCTGGGGATTTCCACTACAAAAGACACCAATAAACCTTCCAACAACCTCTTCAAAAAATATTTCGTCGCTTCCAGGAGACTGTAAGAGAAGTGTAGAGGCTCAAGTGGGTTAAAATAATAAGTCTTCTCCAAATAATATTTTTGGAGATGGAGCCTTATAGGGTGAATTATGAGGATCAAGACACAGTTATAATCGCTCTTCTCATCATACTTCTATCACTGATAATATTAACCTATTTCGCAGACAGAATAGACATAGAAACTTCTTTGCCCTCGTATTCTGCTTATATCTATTAACTTTCGCGGTAGCAACACCCCAAATATTTTGGAGACTTATTAAGGAATTATGGGGTTCATCTGAGTAGTGTTGATACCATTAAAAATATACTAATATCATATCACTCTTAATAATCGAACCATAAAGAACCAACAACATCACATATTCAGCGCGTGTATAAATTTCCGAGGGAAAAATTTTAGCTGGCGATCCTTCACTTGAATAATTATATTATATAAATATATAAGGCTTAGATAGAAAACTTCTTTCTAATGGTCCCCCGGCCGGGATTTGAACCCGGGACCTGCCGATAGAGGGATTTATTCCTGTCTCCGGCCCGGCTGCCACGGCCTCATTTTGTGGCGGGCGCCTTTTTGGCCGTGGGCCCCTTGGGGGCTACAGCCGGCCGCTCTTCCGCTGAGCTACCGGGGGTTGGGTGTTCCGGAGTATAGTTTGGTTTTTGTGAATTTTAATGTTTCGTTGGTAAGTATGTTCTAGGTTTGTGTATTAGATTAATAATTAAACATATGTGCACAGGATTATAAGTCATGGTTTCTTCACCAGTGGTCTATATAGGGCTTTCTTTAAAGCGTATTTTAGGATTGGTGGTTTGATAGTCTTTTTTTGTCTTGAGGATGTGACATTATGTACTTTGGTGTCATAATTATATATCCATTAAAAAAGGATTAATCTTTCAGGAGTGTTCGTCTGGATATATCCTAATGGCGTTTATGTCTGAGAGTGTTCTGTTTTTCTTTTTGGCGAGAATGGCACGAGTGTATGTGTCATCTAGGTGAAATTCTACTATCCCGTTTGTTCTGATTATCCTTTCAAGAGCTTCGTATTGTTGAAAGCCCTTTATTGCGTCTGCTACTGCATTATTTATAGTTTTCTCGATTATAGGGAGTATTTCTTTAATTTTGTCTTTTATTATAGAGTTTTTAGGGAACAAGATGATATCAACGTCTCTGCCAAAGTATATTTGGCCTGTTATGAACTCTCCAGAGGCTATATCGGCGTAATATATCTCAGAGAAGCATCCTGTCGTTGAGAGAATTCTTGCTATAGTTTTAGCTATCATATACTTTAACCGGTCATAGTTTGTGCCAAAAACATATGTTCCCTTAATCTCTATTCTACCTAAATGTGGGAGAAAATTCAGGACTGTTTTTCGGACACAATTATATAGTTCATTTAGGTCGATATGGCACGACATTCTCTTCCAGAATATATTTATGGTTTTAAAATATTAGACTATGGATAAAGTCTCATCGCATTGGTGTCAGAGATTCTGCCCATTTTTTCCTTTTTTTCGATAATCTTTGCGTACATGTCGTTCATATGAAGTTCTATTAGTCCGTGCTTCTCTGCAATTTCCTTTAATGTATCACATTCTCTTCCTAGTTTTCTGAGTATTTCTACCAGCAGTTGCCCTAGTTCTTCCTCCAGAGTCTCTGCGTATAATTCGAGTGTATCGTGGCCGTTTACAGGTACCTTGCTTTCATCAGCTATTATGGCAAGATCTATATCTCTCCCGCTAAAGTCTCGTCCTTCGATGAATTCTCCAGAAGATATTTCTGTATAGTAGATCTTTTTTACCCATTCTAGTTGTGAAAGTTTTTCGGCAAGTGTTTTGGCTATGATGTATTTTATCTTATCAAATTGTGTTTTTCCTATTTTACAGTTTTCAGTGAGTCTCTTAAAGATCTCCTTTTTAAGTTCTTCTGAAACATCGTATGGTAATACTTTTACTTTCATTATCTGAAAATTTTACGTATATCTAAATATAAATTTACCTATTTAAGTTACAAAAATTTTTCAACATAAAATTATTCTTGTTCTATATAAAAATATTAATAATAAACATTAATATTCTTTTGAATGATTCATAACACGGCTGATAACTTGGATCTCAGAATAAAAGATCATCCCATTTTAGAATTCAAAAGAAATACCCCAATCTCATTCATATTCAACGGAAAAAAGATCATTGGATATGAGGGAGAAAGCATTGCAGCAGCACTCTGGGCTTCGGGAATAAAGGTTTTCCGAAAGGGAGCCACGGGTCCAGAAGGACCCTTCTGTATGATCGGCTATTGCAGCGGCTGTCTCGTAGAAGTTAATGGAAGAACACATGTTAGAGCCTGCCAAGAACTTGTGAGACCAAATATAGAAGTTAAGAGTATGGATAAACTCCCCAAACCATTATTCAGGAGACATCACCTAGGTGACGTAGAGCATGTAGATCTTGCAGTAGATTTGATGGTTGTTGGAGCCGGTCCAGCAGGGCTTTCGGCAGCTATAGCGGCTGCTGAGAATGGGTTAAACGTAGTGGTTTTCGACAGGCACTTTAGAGCCGGAGGTCAGCTGATTAAACAGACACACAAGTTTTTCGGTTCAGGAGAACTTTTTGGAGGAAAAAGAGGCTTTCAGATCGCTGGGGAGCTACTAAAAAGAGCAAATGAGCTTGGAATAAAGGTTTTCTTGGGCACAAGCGTGTATGGGTGTTTTAAGGGAAGAGTTTTTGGCGCCGTTTCTAGCGAGACATCATATGTCGTAAAGCCTAAAACCGTCGTAGTCTCTACAGGAGCTGTTGAACGAACACTAGTATTTCCTGGCAACACTCTTCCCGGCGTTATGGGTGCTGGAGCTGCACAGACATTAATGAACGAGTATGGTGTTAAACCCGGAGAAAGAGCTATCGTAGTTGGTGCAGGTAATGTTGGACTTATAGTTTCTTATCAACTGATGCAGGCTGGTGTTAAGGTCTTGGCAATAGTTGAGATCCGCGATGAAATAGGGGGGTGGATGGTTCATGCAGCAAAGGTTAGGAGGATAGGGATCCCCATCTTGACCAGACATACAGTTGTTAGGGCTGAGGGAAACAATCATGTTGAGAGGGTTGTTGTTTCGATGGTTGATGAAAGGTATAAGCCCATACCTGGTAGCGAGAAGGTTTTTGACGTTGATTTACTCCTATTGGCGGTCGGTCTGACTCCCGAGTCTAGGCTGTTGGCGCAGATGGGTGCAAAAATGGTGTGGTCTAGCGAACTTGGAGGCTATGTGCCATATAGGAACAGGTTTATGGAGACATCGATACCTGGTGTATTTGTTGCAGGTGATGCTTCGGGTATAGAAGAGGCTACTACGGCAATCCTTACTGGACGTGTGGCCGGTTTATCGGCTACCATGAAGGTTAAGGGAGAAGATGAGGTTTTGATAAGAGAAAGAGAGCGGGTTATAGAGCTTTTAGAGATGACTCGTCAGACAAGGTTTTCTCAAAGAATTGTTAAGGGGCTGGAGAAGGTGAGCTTGAATGTCGTTCAGGAAGAGGGGATATATCACTATTGAGGAGCTAAAGTCTCTTGTACCTCTACCTCCGCTTGAGAGGATAAAAGCAGGTGCTGTTGCAGTTGCCGAATGTGTAGAAGACATCCCATGCAATGTTTGCATGACTGCCTGTCCAACAAACGCTATTACCGTGGAGGGTATGCGTGGTATGCCCAAGATAGAGTGGGATAAATGTGTTGGTTGTGGAATTTGCGTTGGAACATGCCCAGGTCAAGCGATATTTTTGGTTGATCTTAAAGGGGAAAGTGCTAGAGTCACACTGCCTTATGAGTTTTTGCCTAAAGTAAAGAAGGGAATGAAGGTCGACCTTTTGAATCGAGCAGGCGAGAAGGTCGGGGAGGGCAAAGTGGTTAGGGTTTTCGAGGTAAACAAGACTCAGGTCGTCACCGTAGAGGTTCCTGTGGATTTAATCTGGGAGGTGAGATCGATTTGGGTGAAGGAGTAAAGGCATACATATGCAGGTGTGAAGGAGTTACGCTAAGCGATGTAGATAAAGCTCTGGAAGAGGGTTTCCGGGACATCGAGTCGATTAAGAGACGTCTCAGGATAGGTATGGGGCCTTGTCAGGGGAGATATTGTATTCCTTTGCTTATCTCGTATGTTGCACGCAGGCTCGGTGTGAGCCCTGAGGAGCTAGGTTATCCAAGTGTTCGCCCTCCAATAGAGCCTGTTCCAGCCAAAATGTTCTTGGTGGTGAGAAAGAATGAGGTATAACGTTGTTGTTATTGGAGGCGGTATTAGTGGGGTCTCTATAGCTTATTTCCTCGCAGAGAAGAGTGTAGAAAGGGTTGTCGTTGTGGAGTCCGACTATCTCGGCAATGGTTCAACGTTTAAGTGTGCTGGTGGCATTAGAGCATCCTTCACTAGCCGAGAACACGTGGTCTTGATGAAGAAGAGTATAGAACTTTGGGGCAAGCTTGCGGAGAAATACGGTTTTCCCTATAAGAGAAGTGGATACCTGTGGCTCATTGAAAAAGAAGAAGATTACATAAAATTTAAGAGAATTAGAAACTTTCACAACAAGCTTGGACTAGAGACAAGATTCGTGGACCAAGATTTTGTCAGGGATGTTGCTCCTACAGTCGATACCAGCAGGCTTGTAACAGCGTTATATGATCCTTTGGCTGGTAAAGCAAGTCCATTTAAAAGCCTTCATGCCTTATACCTTGCTTCCAAGAAAAACGGCGTGGAGTACAGGGTAGGGGAAAGGGTTACCAAAATACTTGCCGGGAAAGGCGCAATACTCGGGGTTAGAACGAGTAAAGAAGAGATTAAGTCAGAATTCGTTGTTGTAGCCGCTGGCGCATGGAGTAAAGATTTGCTTAAGACTGTTAATGTGGATATACCCATACAGCCTGTACCTCACCATGCCGCTATAACCGAAGAATATGACAGAGCGTTTGACCCACTGCTTGTAGATGTTTCTACAGGGGCTTATACTGTACAGACCAGTCATGGACACGTGTTAATGGGGGTTGAGATAGAGGAAGTACCTGGCGCTGCACCTGTGGTGCGTTTAGATTTCCTTTCAAAACTCGTAAAAGTGTGGAGTAAGTGGTTACCTTGGCTTATGGATTCAAACATTCTCCGCTACTGGGTAGGATACTATGTTACGTCACCAGACCATCATCCAATACTTGGTCCAATCGAAGACGTTGAAGGGCTTTATGTAGCGACGGGCTTCAGTGGGCACGGTTTTATGATGGGACCGGTTGTTGGGGAAGAGATTTCTGAGTGGATAATAAATGGAAGGCCGTCAATCAACGAGACAAAAAACCTGACTCTCTCTAGGTTTAAGGAGGGAAGGCTGATACATGAGCAGGCCGTAATAGGCTAGCGAACAACTTATATCTTCTTTCTCAATAGGAGTTTGATGACATTGTGGAGATCTTTACTCAGATTGGCATATATAGTCTACGGGATAGTGTCGCGAAGACCCCTAGCATTATCAGACATTAACGATGTAGACGGTATTACGAGTGCTGCGTTGTTTAAGCGCAAATATCCGCAAGGCGTAGTCGTATTAGCCTATCCACCCGAGGTAAAAAACAGCTCATTATTAAAAAGGGTTAGATGGGAGTTTGTGGCAGATCTACCCTGTCCAGGAAAAGTGAGGATAAGAGCTGATCACCATGAGACAAACAAGCCATGCGCAGAACAAGAATTCTACGATCCCTCTGCGCCAGCATCAGCCCTGCTTGCATTAAAGGGTTTAGGGCTTGAGGGCGACGAGATTTCAGAACAATTAGTGAAAATCGCAATTGAAACCGATACAGCCAGGATCGAGACAGAAGAGGCCATGCTTCTAGATGCGGCTGTCAAAGGTGCAGGATACCTGGGTAAACTCTATCTTGTCGAGAACCTTGCTAAGAGGGGGCTTGATGTATTGAATGATGATCGTGTAAAGAGGTGGATAGAGCGTTATAATGAGGTGAAAAGACGGACCGAAGAGATGGCTCATGTCCTTCCAGTGTATGATGAGACATTGGTAATATTTGAGAAGGACCTTCACCTCGCATATAGGTATCTGTCTATACTTCTCGAGAGGCGTGGCGCAAAATTCACATTCATCATTGTTCCTAAACCATTCTTCATGTTCAGGATCTACGCTGGAGCGAGAGAAGAGAGCCCGTTTGACTCGTCTATCATAGCTAGAAGGCTTGGGGGAGGAGGACATAGATATGCTGCAGGAGCCAGTTTCCGGATTTTCCCAAGAAGTAAAGGCCTAGAGATGGCTATCAGGGAACTAAAGGACTTTATGAATAGAGATAGACTAAGATTTATAGTGGTATATGACTTCAAAAACTTTGAAGAACGAGAGTTCTAGAGCAACCATGTCTATAGTCATACTTGTTGTCGGATCGAGACCAGGTCCAGTAGGCAAAACAAAGGCATCTCTGATACTAGTAAAAGGGCTTGCTGAAATAGGACTAAAGCCTTTTTTCGTAAAACCATTTGCTGCCGTAAATTGGTACGAAAATTATGACCTTTATCTACAGTGGGAGCATTATGGGAAGCCCTTTTCGAGCGAATTTCTAGCTATTAAAGAGGTGTGCGACAAAAGGGACCCTTCAGAAGTAAACCCCGTGTGCGCTGTAACGTCTCCACTGAGGGTGGAATACTTCATAGAAAGTGGAAGCGCTGAACAGGTATTCAAGTATGAGGGTGATTTTGGCAGGAGCGTGGTTTTAACCAGGATATCCTTTCTGAGAGACGACGGTCCGACAGACCTTGTTTTAGTTAACTCGAAGATTTTAAAGAGAAATATCTCGTTGTTGGACGAGAAGGCTGTAAGGAGACTGTCTAAAAGTTCTTCGAGAATAAACGAAATATGGGGTTTTAACGACTACGCCGACAGCGTGATGATGAACGCGGCACTGGCTATAAAAGAAGACATAGAGTATCTGATGAGGAGAAACATAGCGCTAATAATTGAAGGCTACGGAAACCTGGCTTTCCCAGTCCCTGGGCTCAAGAAAATCGATCTCATAGTAGCGGTACACCCAGGCTATGCGTTACTGTATAGGCCCGAACGTTATGTCTCAGCTGTATATGTTAAAGAGAAGGTTATTCGGGGGATGAGCGCTGTGACGTTTGAAGAGATATTTGGTTTAATAACGCCTTTATCTCATATAAAGCTCGAACCCATTGCCTCCAACGAAACCATGGAAACACTGTTAAGAAAAAATATACATCTAGTAGATGCAGTTGTATCCTTTCTCGAAAAAAGAGAATAATATTATTGTTCGTGATTTGTCCTCTTGTGGTAGGGTATTACTGGATACGGTATGTATTCTATTCCTGGACGGTTGTGAGGCGCTTGTGGATAGAGGTCCATAAGCTGGTATATCTCCTGCGGTATCTCGGTCTTCACATTTAATCCGAGTTTTCTCGCTTCTTCAACGGTTATAGGATAGTCGTGAGTCCATCTACCCTCGGTAAGCGTCCGGGCAATTTCTTTGGCCTTTTCCTCTCCAAACCTGTCTTTGAGGAGATCTACTATAAACTCCTGAACCTCTCTTATAGCCTTCTCAGCGACATCGGCCATCAAGAGAAGTTTGTCGCTTGCATCTTTGCCCTTTTCCTTTGCAACTTTTATGAGGCTTGGTGCAGGGACATTAAAGCCCGGCTCTAGTGCGAGCTGGGGGTCGAGGGGTCCTAGGACTGCGTTTGGGTCCATCCATATTTCATCGGCAGCTAGTGCTATGAGGGTTCCACCGCTCATCGCGTAGTGTGGAACTATTACAACCTTCTTTGCTGGATGGTTTTTGAGTGCCCTAGCTATCTGTGCTGCTGCTAGAACAAGCCCTCCAGGTGTGTGAAGTATAAGTCCTATAGGCATGTCGGGTGGGGTTGCTCTTATAGCTCTAAGAACAGCTTCGCTGTCATCTATATCGATAAACCTGAAGAAGGGTATGCCAAAGAATCCTATTTTTTCCTGTCTGTGGATTAGAGTTATGAATTTCATCTTATGTTTCTTTTCTAGTTTTTCTAATAGTGAGAGCCGGGCAAACTTTAGCCTCCAGAAATTGTAGGATGGAGAGAAGAATATCATGATGAGCAGTATCCAAAATAGCAGACTTACAATGTCTACCATCCTCTTTCACCTCAATTAAAATAATAATAGTGGCAAGGAGAAAAATATTTGGTATAAAAATTATGTCGAGTCCAAGACCGATCGTATTTATGTCATTTGCATCTCCGCTTTCAGAGGCTATAAGGGACAAACTAGAGGACATGCACAACAAAGTGTACGCTTATTTCAGTGCCTTTTCTACAGATAAGGGTATAGTGACGAAGTTAGAGGAAATAGGTGAATATCCGGAAAGAACGCCTCTCATCGCATTGGTGCTTACAGGTGGAACGGAGAAGAAGATCGTTGAGACAACTAAAAGAAATTTTTACCCTATCATCATAATATCACATTCTTCATTTAACTCTCTCCCAGCGGCCTTAGAAGCTATGGCTTACCTCAAAAAAGAAGGTTATAGGACTAGACTAGCCTATGCAGGTTCTCTAAAAGAAAGAGAGTTGTTAGAAGTGGTCAGCCTTGCTCAAAGGATAGTTACGAGTATGAATGTCCAAGGCTTTAGGGTAGGGCTCATAGGTGGGTTATCGGAATGGCTAGTGGCTAGCGATGTAGAAAGAGGCAGATTGTACGAGGTTCTTGGAGGCGAAATAGTGGATATCAGTATGGACGAGCTTGTAAGAGAGATAAAGGAAGGGTGTGGAAAGAATCTCTTCGCATACAGGGACCAGATAGTTAAAAGATGTTCTGCCAATGTAGAAATAGGAGAGATAGACAAAGCCTTGGCTGTCTATTGCGCGTTGAAACGTCTTATAGAAAAATATCGGCTAGACGGTTTTTCTCTAAAATGTTTTGACTTGATTTCCATCTTAGACACTACTGGATGTCTCGCGTTGGCTTTATTGAATTCCGAAGGAATAACTGCGGGCTGTGAAGGAGACATGCAAACAACTATTACAATGCTGGTTGCAAAACGCTTGACTGGTGCTGAAGTATGGATGGCTAACCCTGTTGAGATAGACAGTGAAGAAAATACTATAACTCTTGCACATTGTACAGCTTCTCTAGCTCTCAAAGGGAGATGCATACTTAAGACACACTTTGAAAGCGGTAAAGGAGTGGGGGTTGATATAAAGTTGCAGAAGGGTCCAGTTACTTTGGTGAGATTTTCTGGGGATCTCTCATCACTCCTATTGCTGAGGGGCGAGGTTGTGGCTTCTGGCATGGAAAGAGAGGACTTGTGCAGAACACAGGTTAAGGTCAGGTTGTCTGAGGGCAGAGTTGAAGCTTTTCTAGAAAAAGCGTTTGGCAACCACTTAGTTCTGGTTGACGGTGATTATGCTGACGTATTTAAAACATTTGCCGAGGTTTATGGTATTAGAGTTGTCAAGGTTGCCTAAGTTTCTTCAGGAAAAAACATCGTCCTCAAAAGCGTAAAGTGTGTAAATTAATCCCATCTTTTCGGCAGATTTCCTGTCCAGAACCTTATATCCCATCTTCTTGAACAAGTTTATGGATGCCTTATTGTCTGAAGTAGTGCTTGCAGCAGCATAATCACATTTCCATATGAAAAATATGTTTTCAGCCACTTTGACCAGTTCTTTTCCCACACCCTTTCTTCTAAAGGAGGGCTTTACTGCAAGAAAATAGATTACTCCTATATCGCCGAGCCCCTCTAGATACCTACAGTAGAGTTCCGCGGCGCCTACAATCTGACCGTTTATTTCAGCCACTATGTTATAGGTGTAACGCAGGTCCCTTATTGACCAATACCTATATGATCCTGTAAACGACTGCTTAAAGATATCCACAATTTTTGCGATGTCTTTATCGGTAGCCTCCCTAACGATGATTTTTCCTTCTAGCAAGAAGGCTCACTGTTTTATTTCCCTTAACCTTTCTTCTAGGAGCATAAGGTTTTTCTCAACGATTCCTCTTAGAGATGTATATGCCTCCTTAAGAATATTTCTTGGAATAGCTTTCTTTCCAAATATTGTCTCTATTGAGGGGAAAATTGTCTCATATCCTGATATTATCCTATAACCCTTTATTTCCAGAGGGTTGGCTTTGCCCTGTAAAGCTTTTTCTAGGATCAAGAGATCGTCGATAGGATCTAGCAGGTATGGATAGATAACAAGAATATCATTAAACGTTGTCTCATATCTACCGTGGTAAAGCGGTGCTGTCAGACTCTGTCTCAGTTGTCGAGCAGTGTTCTCGTCTTCTATCTTTATATTTTCTAAAAGGTCTATGACCCTCTTGGCATGTTCTAGGCTGGAAATATACTCGAGTTTTTCCCTTATAACTTTAGTAAGAGCAGTATAGTCCATTATGCCCCATCTTTTATTAATGAAGGCATTGGCCACTTCCGAAGCATACCTTAAGACTCTCTCAACATGTTCCCACGAAACGTTATGAGAAACGTCCCTGTCTGTATGGTAGTAGGGAAGCATTTCTTCAAACGTGTTAAATGTTAAAGAAGCGATACCCTTGAGCGTGAAGCTAAAGCTATCGTATATCGTCTCGTCTGGACCATAAGAAACTTCATTGCTCAGTATTTTCATTACTCCTCTTTCGAAGTCAGGTCCTGAAACAGAAACATGTATCCTAGTTCCACCAAGAACGTCAAAGTTTAATATAGGACCTATGTTGTTGATACGATTTGTTTCCTCAAGATATCTGACAAATTCTCTCGACCCCCAAATCCAGTACCAAGGACTATAGTCTGGAGCACCAGACTCCTCAGAACCGAATAATATATACCCCGCTTTTTCGCCAAAAGACCTTGCTAGCATAAGTACTATAGCTGTTCCCAAAACATTATCTGTGAACCCTGTAAGCCACTTGTCAATATGTGCTGTAAAGACAGGCCCCTCTAGGTCTCCACCATATACTGTATAGCTCTTAGCGTCATGGTTTACCTCAGTCGCGGTGTATACGCGAACCTTTGATCCACTACGTGCAAGCTTTACAAGCCTCAGTCCATCCTCAAAACTAACGGACACTGCTGGAACATATGGAGGGGTGCCTCCGCCAAACCTATAGTCCGTATTTAACGTCAAAACCATTCTTCGAAGCCGAGAGGGAAACGGGTCAAAAAATATCACTGCCGAAGCCCCCATCTTGACAGCATTGATGTATTGCCAAACAACTTCGTCAAGCTTTAAATCAAACCATTTAAGTAAAACGATTTTGTCTTCAACATTAAGGTTTTTCCACTCTTCCTCAAACATGCCATAGCCAGCATATATTATCTCAGACTCAATGTCTCCGCTAGGGGTGTAAGGCATTGCACAGGCAGAAAATTTGATGCTGCCAACTTCGATTGTCGCTTCTTCTTCTCTCCAGGAAAGGCTCCTGAAGGTATAGATATGAGCATCTAATCCCAAGAATTCAAGCAGCCCTTTTGTTCGATCACTAACATTTTTCTCATCAACACTTCCAGAGATAACATCGCTTTTAGGGAATAATGACGCTAGTTTCTCTATCTCTCTACTAATATTCACACTAGCTTTATACACAGGCTTTCTATAATTCTTATTTGGTATGTCAGAAATTAGAGAGAAGCTTGAAATAGCCCTTGACAGAGTCGATGAGGCAATAGACATACTTCGAGACCTAGCAAAGGTTAGCGAAGAAATGGCCGAGACTTTAGAAGACGTACTATATCATTTAGAGGAAGCAGGAGAACTTCTAAACAGTCTTATTAGTAGATCCGAGTACGAGTAAAATCCGAAAAGATATCGTTTAGTCGACTAAAACGTTTACAATCCTAGGGATTCTTTATCTAGGGGATATAGCCTTTGACGAATTTTCTCCTTTCAGACAATCATTAAATATACATGTAACGTGATTTTGAAAAGTGCTGTTTTGTGCGGGATGTATATGATAACATTTGCAGACAAAGAGTACAGTAAAGAAGAAATACTCAGCCTGCTAAACCCCCTCGTAGCCGAGTGGTTCGATAAAAAGTTTGAGAACCTTACTCCTCCACAAAAGCTTGCACTGAAGCCAATATATGAGAGAAAAAACGTCCTTGTTTCAAGCCCTACTGGTACGGGCAAGACACTGACAGCCTTCTTGATGATAATAAGTGAGCTTTTTACGCTGGCACAGAAAGGAGAACTAGAGGACACAGTTTATGCGGTATATGTTTCTCCCCTAAGAGCGTTGAACAACGATATATACAGGAACCTGGAGGAGCCCCTAAGGGAGATCTATGAGCTTGCACGAGAGAAGGGTATAGAGGTACCAGAGATTAGACACATGGTGAGGACAGGAGATACTCCCACAAGCCAGAGGCAGAAGATGCTTAGAAATCCTCCACATATTCTAATAACAACCCCGGAGACACTGGCTATAATCCTCGTAGCACCAAAGTTTAGGGAAAAACTACGTAGCGTAAGATGGGTTATAGTCGACGAGATACATAGTTTAGCAGAAAACAAACGAGGCGTACACCTAACATTGTCTCTCGAAAGGCTGAGAGAGCTTGTTGGAAAAGATTTTATCAGGATAGGTTTATCCGCTACAATCAACCCTTTGGAAGAGGTTGCTCAGTTCCTAGTAGGATACAACGATGACGGTTCTCCTCGAGACTGCGTCATAGTTGATGCAAGATATGCTAAGAAAAAGCGACTAACCGTGATATCTCCAGTTGAAGACCTTGTTCACACACCAGCACAGGAAGTTACGAGAAAAATGTACGAGGTGATATATGACATCGTTAGAAAGCATAGAACATCTCTAATCTTTACCAATACTCGTAGCGGAACGGAGCGTGTCGTATTTCACCTGAAAATGCTTGCAAGAAAACATAAGGACATAAAGGAGGACCAGATAGCTGCCCACCACAGTTCTCTCTCAAGGAACGTCCGGCTCGACGTGGAAGAACGGCTCAAGAGAGGAGAACTCCGGGCAATAGTCAGTAGCACGAGCCTCGAGCTCGGGATTGACATAGGCTATATAGACGTAGTTATCCAGTTAGGATCTCCCAAGTCAGTTACTAGGTGTCTGCAAAGGATTGGAAGAAGTGGACACAAGCTTCATGAGATAAGTAAGGGTATCATGATCTGTGCGGACCGGGACGACCTGGTCGAAGTTGCTATAATGATTAGGGAAGCCTATAGGCACCACCTAGATAGAGTCCACATCCCAAGGAATGCGCTTGACGTTCTTGCACAACACATCATGGGGATGAGTATTGAAAGGAAAATGCGTGTTGAAGACGCTTACAGGATAGTTAGGAGAAGCTATTGTTACAAAAACCTGCCCTATGACGACTTTATTAATCTCTTAAGGTATCTCTCCGGAGCCTATAGAGAGCTTGAAGGCTACAAGGTCTATGGGAAGATATGGTTTGACGAAGAAGAAGGAGTCTTTGGTAGAAGAGGAAAATACGCCCGTGTAATATATACTCTCAACATAGGGACTATACCCGACGAGGTCAGTATCAAGGTTTTTACGGTTGACAGAAAGTACGTGGGAAACATTGAGGAAGAGTTTCTCGAAAGATTAGTGCCCGGAGACAGGTTTGTTCTGGGAGGAAAAGTCTATGAGTTCATTAGAAGCGACGGTATGAAAGCATATGTAAAACCAGCTTTCGAGCAAAAACCCACAATACCCTCATGGTTCAGCGAAATGTTGCCTCTCAGCTATGACTTGGCTTTAAAGATAGGAGAGTTTAGGAGAACAATGTTTAAGTGGTTAAGGGAAGGTAGAGAGCCGGAAAGGATCCTGAAATATATTAAGAGAGAGTGTAGGGCGGACGACAGATCCGCTAAGGCTATCTTAGGGTATTTTGTTGAACAATACTACTACCTGCTTTCACTAGGTGTAGACAAGTTTCCGAGCGACAAGGTTATCCTAGTGGAGTATTACCGCGACGAATACGGTAGAATACACCAGGTTTTTCACACACTCTTTGGTAGAAGGACGAATGATGCACTGTCAAGAGTTCTAGGATACCTCGCCTCGAAGCGTTCTAAAAGCAATATTGGAATAGCGGTTCATGACAATGGGTTCGCGCTGGTTTACCCTAGAGGTGTAAAGCCTAGCGTGTCGATTAAAGAGCTAAAAAGTAGCGAGATTGAAGATATTCTCAAAAAAGCGGTAATAAACACAGAGCTCATGAAGAGAAGGTTTAGACATGTTGCAACGCGTGGATTGATGATACTCAGAAACTATAAGGGACACGAAATAAGCGTCAATAAACAACAGCTCAGTGCGACAACCTTGCTAAAGGTCGTCAAAAAATGGGAAGACTTTCCTCTGCTCAAAGAGACTTTTAGGGAGATCCTAGAAGACTATATGGACATAGAGCATGCAAAAGAAGTGTTGCAACGAATAGAAGACGGAAAAATAGAGGTTGTCGAGCTGCCAGAACAGAATGTGCCAAGTCCCTTTGCCTACAACATAGTACTTGAGGGTCTCAGCGATGTTGTATTAATGGAGGATAGGCGCGCGCTAATAGAAAGATTCCACCGAGAACTCGTGGAAAAAATAAAGAAGAGATTGTCGGAGGAAAAAACAGAAACATTTATTCTCTCGCAGCTTTAGTGATCCTCTCAATAAACATTCTCTTAAATCGTTCACCATCCACTCTGCAAGCGATATTTTTCCTATTCTTCTTTCTGGCCCAAGGTCTTTTATCTGCAATCGTCGTCCCAGCAGTCACATTTCCAGTCACTTCCACCTCTACTGGTAGTGAAACAAACTCAAAGAGACTCTTATCTATGACTGCCGCAACAGCCATCGGATCATGAAGTCTCATGAGAGGATCGCCCGTATTCTCTATATAGAACTTTGTTATCCGATACGCCATCTCACAGACATCGCAGCCACGTTTTCTTATCTCTTCTGCGTCTTCGAGAGTAAGAGCGGATGAGGGATCCATCGTCACATCTAGACCAATGGCATACGTTACCAGCTCGCTCTGAAGCACGATTTTCGCCGCTTCGGGGTCTTGCCAGATATTAAACTCTGCAGAGGCGGAAGCATTACCAAAACCATACTCTGTAACTCCGAATGCCCCACCCATCATGTAATGTTCCTTTATGTGGTCTATAACCTCTGGCTCCACGCTTAAAGCAAGAGCCAGGTTAGTCAGAGGACCAGTTGTGACGACAACTAGGTCGCCACTATATTCCCTAGAAAGATTGATCAATGCTTCAATGGCATTTCCGTCGCTCTTATAACCTTTATCTCTGGCAAGGTATGTGTTTGCAAGCCCATCTTCGCCGTGCACCCACTCTGCAGTTCTCAGATCTCTCAGAAGAGGCTTCTGCGCGCCCTTATACACTTGTATCTTTTCTTTCATTAATTCAACAACTGCTTTTGTGTTTGCGACAACTTTGTCTACATGAACATTGCCGCTAACACATGTTATCCCCAATACCTCCAATTCAGGCGACCTTAACGCAAGCATTATAGCTAAAGCATCATCTATGCCAGTATCAACATCCAAAACTACAGGAATTCTATCCAACTCAAACACCTCTACTCCTAAGAAGTCTCTCAACTTCGCTCCTAAAAGGTAGCCCTGTAATAGCTCCTTTCTTTGTAACCTTCAACGAGGCAGTAGCCACAGAAAATCTAAGCCTTTCCTCAAGACCTTTTTCCTCTGAAATAGCTACAGCATAAGCGGCACTAAATGCGTCACCAGCCGCTACAGTATCTACAGCTTTTACGGGGAATGCAGGAATATGCAATGCTCGATCTTCTATTTTTGAGAAGGTTACTGCCCCTTGTTCTCCCAGAGTTACAATTACCTCGCCTAAGGTCTTCTCAGCAATAGTCTTTGCGGCAACTACTGCTGTGTCAATGTCCGTAATCTCGGTTCCAGAAAATTGGGATGCTTCGACGTCGTTTAGAATTAGAACGTCTACTAGAGAAAGTATATTTTCTCTTAGATGCTTGTAGGGAGCAACATTGAGAACGGTGATGACTGCTTCCTCCTTAGCTATCTTAAGAGCCTGCTCGACGGTTTCTAGGGGAATTTCTAATTGTAACAGCAAAACCTTAGAGTTCTCGATGACATGTTTATTTTTCACAATGTCTCCTGGAGAAAGTTTCTCATCGGTTCCGGGAAAAACAGCAATCATATTATCTCCAGACTCGTCTATGAAAATTAACGCTATGCCAGTAGGAGTCTCATGGTCAACTATAATTTTGCTAGCATCTACATTGTTCTGTTCCAAAACTTCCACAAGTCTTTTACCGTTTTCGTCATTACCGACTCTACCAATAAAAGTCGTTCTGGCTCCAAGACGAGATGCGGCAACCGCCTGATTTGCCCCTTTTCCACCGGGACTAATATGCAACCATCTGCCGATAACGGTTTCTCCTTTTACGGGTAGCCTGGGTAGATAAATATTATAGTCCATATGGATGCTTCCAACAACGACTACATCGGAAAACGTGTTTTCCATATATTAAAAATAATCGTATATAAGACTTTAAGGGTTTCAGTCCAGGTTTATCCTCTTTTTTGTCTCGTTGACGATTTTCCAGGAAACAGTAATTGAGAAAATCGAGTGTATCATGTTAAAAATCCCTGTTAAAACGAAAACAGTAAGCATGCCTCCTCCGATGCCGTTAGCGGAAAGTATGTTTTCTATGTATAGGATGTATTCTGGGAAAATGAGGTAAAAGTATATGGCATTTGCTATCGTCATCACGAGAACCCTTGAAATCGTCCCAAAAACAATTTGTCCGTATAGAGTCTTTGATGCCTTCATGCCAATTATTGTTGACAAAACCGCGGCAAGTTTCATGGATGCACCTAAAGGGTCGCTCCCTCTAAACAATAATCCAACAAAATGGATAATTGCTGTGGCACTTCCACATCCCAGACCACACAGGAAAAAAGCTATAAAGGAAGGTATTTCTGCAAGATCGAATTTTAAATACGTAAGTACAGGAAAGGGTACTTCTAGTTTTAGTATCGAAAATATCAGTGCTAACGCTCCCATTATTGATACTAGTGCTATACGCTGTGTTTTCTTCACATCAAACCAAGTATATAGTTAGTAAAAAATCTTACTGAATAACAATTGGTAAATTTTGATTTTTTAATATAATTAAGCTTAGATTTTACAAAGTTTAGCCACAAAAAAGCCTATAGTATGATGAATGTGAGGATAAAGTCTCTGAGCAAAGGGAACACCGATTCCCTCAACACCTATGAAAGGCTCTACCTCTACAACTTCTAACCCAAGCTCCTCTACAGCCCAATTGATATTTTCCTCATTCTCTTCTATAGTAAATGTACATGTAGAATATATCAAACAACGTCCCTTTTCTAATACGCCTGATGCACTTTTCAGCAATATTCTCTGTTCTTCCCTATGACGAGAAACATAGTCTGGTGTGATCCACAGCCTTATCTCAGGGCTAACACCAAGTCTTCCCAGGCTGCTACAGTCAGGGTCTAACAGGATATTTGAAGAACCCCTTCTGAGAGGAGGGACTCTCGAATCCGTATTAACGATATCAATGATATCTCTAGAGCCGATTCTCTCAAGGATATTCTTCATAGAAGGTATACGTCTATGCTTTATCTCAAAACCGATACCGTATCCAGTCCTTTCAGAAATATGTGAAAGTTTCAGTCCAGGAGAAGAAGTAAAGTCAACAAAGATTTCACGAAAACCCGAGACATATCCAACTAGGACGCTAGCTTTTTCTTGTATAACAAACAGACCACTTTTATGTTCAGGAATTCTCGCGAGACCCTCACCTCTTCTAATCCCTATCAGATCATCGAAATCCTTGTCGGGGAAAGCTTCGAAGCCCCTTCTTTCCAGTACTTTAAGAAGTTTTTCTCGTGTAGTTCTATTGGTGATAACTCTAATCCATGTAGGTTGTCTCTTATTAAACGCTTTAAAGAGTTTGAAACTCTCTCTTTTTCCCAAGAGCTTGAACGAATATTCTACAACCCATGTGGGAAGACTGTATTCCACAGCGACTCTCTCAACACCCTGATATCTTCTAAGAACCTCTCGAATAGGTGTATTCTTAACCAAAACCACGTCTTGCCAAGTGATCTTTAACCCATTTTTTCTAGCAAATTTGAGAAGCGACTCGAGTCTTCTCCTTTTAACATCTCTAAACTTTGACTCGTACAATATACTCCTTAAAAGAGACCTTTGGAAGGAACCTAGTGTAGAAACTTGTATATCAAGGAGGTTTTCGGCAAAAGCGTCCAATATTCTGTATTTCCTGAGAAGACCCAATAGATAGGCACGGACCACGCCTCTTATAATTTCGACGTCCTGATTCTTCCGAAAATAATGTTCCATTACAAGTCTCATTGACAATCTTTTTTTCTCAACAACTGATAGTATTTTTGCAGCAATAACTTCGATGCTCTTCTCCATAACTTTCTAGTAATACTTGTTGTATACCTATATAACAGGTATGAGAAAAGGGTTATAAGAGTAAACAAGCCCACGGTATTGAGATTTAAGACCATCGAGTAGGTGAGGGATAGGATGTTGTATTCTATGTGGAATAATATGGCGTATTGCAGGCCCTCTCGGAAATATATTTCCTGTAATAATAGTCCGAGAAAGAAGTAGCTAGGAAAAAGAAGGGTTGATATGATAAGATTTTGTGGATTATTTAGTGAGAGATGAAAAAACGCATATAGGAATGATGTGAGCGGAGTGCCTAGGGTTGAGAGTATGTGCCGAAAAAATATTTCTTCTATTGTTGCTGTGAAAGTCCCTGCAACATAGTATGTAGGATTTAAGGTGGAGCTTTCTACTGCATTTGTAAGGAGTGCTGAGTGTATGATTAATGGATATATAGAGATATATAGAATCTTTGAGATATCTATATTCGTTTTGAAGCGTGCATGTGATATTTTTGGAACTATATATAGAGTAATCAACATGTACGCGTGTGATGCGCCGAAAATGTTGAGGACTATTATTGCAAGAATATAGAATGTTAAAGGCTGAACCAGGTATTTTACAAGTTGTAAAGAGAGGGTATTTTCTATAATTAGGAAGAACCTTTCTTTGATTGAGGAACTTGCCATGTAGTTTCGGAAAAAAATATAAAAAGCCTTTAATAAACTATGGTTGTTGATATTTGAAGTATTTCTTCTTTAGACTGATTATTGTAAATATAATGTCTTTATAGAAATTAAATTATTTTTATGCGATATATTTTTAACGACAACTTCACCAATCCTATTGAGAAAGGTGAAAATAGAGAAACCCCCATATAAACCATTTAAAATAGTAGCTCATAGAGGTAGCGGAAGTAAATATCCTGAAAACACCATAAATGCCTTAAAGGAGGCTATAAAACTTGGCGTAGATTTTGTCGAAATAGATGTT
>CAZJJA010000017.1:0-20649 GCA_964546235.1 uncultured Thermofilaceae archaeon
AGTGGGTCCAATGGTCTGCACCTATAGCTCTCTTATCTCGACAATCTTCTTGTCTAGGTCTACTATGGCGTAGGTTTTTTTCTCTGCAAGATATCCTGCAAGTGTACCTGGATTTAGTACTATTGTATCGCCGATTTTTTGTACATCAATTATGTGTAGGTGACCATAGACTACTAGATCGAAAAGACCGCTTTTTCCAAGGGCTTCTACGAGCTTTTTCGTCTTTTCGGAGCCACCCACCCCGTGAACTATCACAATTCTATAGCCATCTTTCTCAATGAACAGAGGCTGCTCCTCTAGCACCATGTTGTTTTCTCTAGCTATCTTGGATAGTATTTGCCGCTCTCCGTCGTTGTTCCCGTATACCCCGTAGAAGGGAAGGCCTGTGAATTTCTTCAGCGTGAAGGGAGATATTATATCGCCAGCATGAATTAGCATGTTGAACTCTACTTCTCTAATTTCTTTTAGGAATTGCTCTACTGCTTCCTGGTTGTCATGTGAGTCTGATATAACTACAACCTTCATTGCTAATCCAAGTTTAGATAGCACAGGTATATTTTTGGATTAGCTGGAGGACAGGCTTATATTGGATGGGTTAGTAATGTCTTTGTAATGGCTGTAAACAAAAATAGTTCTAGGAATACTGATAAGAGAATAGACCTGCCTGAAGAGGCCTTTAATAAGATGATAAGTAAGGCTGCATGGCTACTCGAGGAGGGGCGGGTCGTTAAGATAAGCCCTTATCTATATTATGTGATTGGGAAAAGAAACAGGCATATGGTGAGGTACGTTAACGGCAAATTCGTATGTACATGTAAGGGCTTTAAGAATAAGGGTATTTGTTCACATGTTATGGCTGTACTAGCTTTAACAGAGATTAAGGACGCTGACCAGTTTTTGGCTGAGAGAATAAACCTCAGGCTTCAAAAGGAGCTTAGAGAAATCTTTCAGAGATAAGACACTTTCTATAAGTTTTCTTGTAGAGGTCGTTAAGTCGAGGCCGAGGGCCTCGGAAGGGTATATCCATACAGCTTTTTCTATCTCATCTTTATTAATCCTCAGGGCATTCCTATCTTTGGGTTTTGCGAGAAAGACTGCTAGTATGAAATGGTAGCCTTTTTCGAGACAGATTATTTCTACTAGCTGGAAAACACATATTGGCTCTATTTCCAGTCCAACCTCCTCTCTAACCTCTCTTTTTACAGCATCTACCATTTTTTCGCCATATTCTACTTTGCCTCCGGGAAAAGCCCACTTGCCTTTGCTGGGAGGAGTCGCTCTTTTTACGAGCAGAATTTTGTCCTCATCAACGATAATTGCGCTTACTGCTATTCTAGGTAGTTTATTCATTTTTCGAAACTATGTCTACAAAGGGAATATTAATATTATACTCTCTCAGCAGCTTCTCGAGAGTTTTTTTGATTTCATTCAAGTTACTGACAGATATCACCTTCTTGGCATAGTATATTCCTATAGGATATATTATCGAGATAGATGTAGCTATGGTAACGCTTCTACCTATCAGTGTTGCTGCTAGAGCCTTTTCCTTTGGCACGCCTAGGAGAAGATATAGTGTTAACAGAGCGGCATCTACGCTGCCGACCATGAATGGTAATCCTATCGATGCCAAAGAGAATACGGTTAAGATCGAATAGCCTGGAGCTATGAATATGGGGTTTATTGTGATCTCTACTGCTTGTAAAGAAAAGTAAGGGGTCATTATGCCGCTTATCCACTGTATGAATAAGAATACTACGGCCAGCCACAAGGTTAAGCTCTTCGGGTCTGTTTCTTGTAGTGAGTCTTTCATAGAATCTAAAAACACTATAACATCTTTCTCAACCTTATCTACGAATTGGTATTTACCAGCAAACTTTCGAAGAATCCTGACTGTGACGTTCTTCACTCTATTAGTGTCAAATATTAGGAAGGCAAGCAAAACTACAGTCAGAATTAGCAATAATATTACTGTTATGTAGAAGAGAAAGTATTGCTCATAGAGGTATATGAAGTTAAGGGACGCAATTGTTGTTACCAGAATAAATACCGTAAATGTGACATTTGTAAGGAACTGGAATAAAAGCGTATATCCGACAGCCGAACTCCAGTCCCTTTTCGTCTTCAAGTAAAGGATCCTTGCCAGATTACCTTCTATGAAAGCTAGTGGAATCAGCATGTCTACTAGCCATGCAAACATCGATGCACCGATACCCTCTGCTAGAGAAAGCCCAAACTTCTTTCTACACAGGAGCCAGAAAGCTACAGCATTAGAAAGAAAGTATAGGATTTCGAAGACAACGATGTAAAAGAGGTTGCTTAGCTCAACCTTTAGGAAAGTATGGTAAAGTTCTACAAAGTTTATGTCATGAAATACGTAGAGAAAAATTCCAACTACAATGATTACCTGAATCAGCTGCAATATTCGTGATTTTTTCATATCTGTCCCCGCAAGTATTCATGTTCCAAATACTCACACTAGAATTAATGTGTCGTTTAAGAAATAGCGCTTATATGCTAAGTCTTTTTATGCCTATCCTTCAAATTAGCATGGGTAAATATGGAAGTCGTTGTCATCGGAGGAGGACTTGCAGGCCTTGTATTTTCGCTCGAAGCTTTAAAAACTGGCCACAGGATCGTATTGTTAGAGAAGGAAGATACCCCCGGCGGTTTGCTCAAAACTGAATCTGAAAATGGTTATGTCTTTGATACTGGTGGCTCCCATATAATTTTCTCGCGAGAACCTTACAAGCTTAATTATCTCCTAAACATTGTTGGTAGAAAGAACCTGCTTAGGCATAGAAGAGATACTAGGATATATTATAAAGGGCGTTTTATCAAATATCCTTTCGAAAACGGCATATACATGTTACCACCTCGGGAGAGATACGAGATCCTGAAGAGTGTAATAGAAACTTATGCGAATCGAGTCAAAGGACTATTAGACGAACCTAAAAACTTCGAAGAGTGGATATACTATGTTTTCGGGAATGCAATAGCGGAAAAATACCTAGTTCCTTATAACAAGAAAATATGGAAAAGAGACCTTAAAGAGATTTCACTTGAATGGGTTAAGGGCAGGGTTCCACTTCCACCAATTAATGACGTGTTAAAGTCTGCTGTAGGAATTCCTACAGAGGGTTATCGTCATCAACTCAATTTTTATTATCCCCTTGAGGGTGGTATCTATACTCTCGTTGAAAACCTGCTTAATAGACTTTCCTCTAACAAAAATTTCAGACTAATCACAGGTGTTAATGTTGAACAAATATACAAGCAAGGAGACATAGTATTCGTTAACACTGGAGACCGAGAATTTAAAGGCGACGTGGTTGTCTCAACTGCACCCTTACCTCAGACACTGAACTATATCGACAAACGGTATGCAAGGAAACTAGACAATTTTGACTACAACTCTCTGCTTGTAATTGGTATAGGAACTAGATTCAAAGCACTACCATATCATTGGATCTATTTTCCCCAAAACAGTATCGTTTTTCACCGCCTAGCTATCCTAAGCAATTATAGCCCCAAGATGGCTCCAAAAAACGGGACCACATTTCTTGCTGAAATCTCCATACCTCCAGGTGAGCAAATTAACACGGACAAACTTGAGAGAAGAGTTATCGAGGACATACTTTCTCTCGGGATTATTAAGGAGAGTGATGTTGTCCAGACAAAATCTTGGTTCTGGAAATATGCCTATATCGTATATCGACAAAGATATTCCGAGACGACAAAGCTTGCTAAAAGATATCTTTTGGAACATTGTGTAATCACTCTCGGACGGTTTGGGTCTTGGACATATATTAACATGGATGAAACCGCGTATAGAGCTAGGATGACAGCTAGAAATTTAAAATCTACTTTCCGTTTATATCGGCGAGAAAAAGGTTTGGAAGGATGACCTAGAATGTCTGAGACAGGCTTGGAACCTCATGTCAGTATAGTTATCATAAACTTTAACGGTACGGAAAACCTGAAAAAAGCTGTTAATTCTATTCTAGAGTCAAACTATAGAAACTATGAAATAATAATTGTGGATTGTTTGACAAAAAACATAGAGGAAGAGATTAGAAAACATTTTCCAAATAATGGAAAAATCAGAATAGTCCACTTCAGCAAAGACATAGGAGCAGCTGCTTCTCATAACGTGGGAGCAATAATCTCAAACCCCAAATCGAAATACCTGGTTTTCATGGACGATGACATAATTGTGACAAAGGATTGGCTCAAAAATCTAGTAAACACGATTGAAAAATCAGACAAAATAGGTGTAGTTCAAGCAAAGCTATTGTCTATGAGAGATCCCAGCAAGATGGATCATCTAGGACTTGCGCTAGACATGCTCGGTACATGGTTTACAGCATACGGCCAGGATGCTGATAAATTCAATAAACCTCTGGAGATCTTTGCGGCTTCTTCAGCAACAATGATTACTAGACGTAATGTCTATTTCGAGGTGGGAGGCTTTGACAACACATATTTCATCTATGACGACGACACAGATTATAGCTGGAGAGTTAGGCTGCGTGGCTATAAGATTTTGTTTAACCCAGATGCGGTCGTATACCATAAAGGCGGTTTGGTCGGGGGACTCAAGCCTGAAAGACTATTTTATGGCTACAAAAACAGGCTTACTAATTTAATCAAAAACCTTGAAACGCCCAATATGGTTTTACACTTGTTAGCGACACTAGGGTTCGGTTTTCTAAACATTCTCTTTCTAGCAATTTTTGGTAAGTATCGCGAAATGAGCTCCTATGTGTTTGCATCGTTTTATGTGTTAAGGAATCTGCCAAAGCTTATGAGAAAAAGGCAGAAAATCCAGTTGACAAGGAAGGTTGATGACCAGTACTTTTTCCAAAAGGGTCTGATAAGGAGAAATATTACCGCAACCGTACTAATGTTCCGAATGCTTTTGATAGAATATTATAAATATGTTTTAAAAAAGGCTCGTTGAACCAGCAAATGATATAAACACTTATATAGTTTAGTTAAGTCTTCTACAAGCACCTTTCAGGTGACATGAGACAAGAAATGTATTCGGAAAATAGAGAATTGAAAGAAGTAAAAATAGCAGATCTAACACCAAGAACAAGATGGTTTAAGGTTACCTTTAAGGTTCTTAATGTTGGAGAAGAAAGAAATGTTATGTCTAAGAGAGATAGTATGGAACATCGTGTTGCAGATGTACTTGTTGGCGACGAAACAGGCACAGTTATTTTTTCGGCATGGGACTCTGACATCGAGAGGATGAAAGACCTGGTTGGTGAGACTGTAACCCTAAATAATGGCTATGTCTCGCTCTTTAGAGGTTCTTTGCGCCTTAGCCTCGGAAAATATGGATCTATAGAGCCTGCAAACGAAAACATTGACCAGGTTAATATAGAGAATAACATGTCGGAAAAGGAGTTTCCGCAAGAAACAAGATACAGGAGATATAGACGGTATTATTGAAAAAATTAATTTTATTAACTTTTTTATTTTTCTACAACAATAACTATTAAATCGTTAACGTTTGTCCCAGTATATCCTGTTTTAACATGTCCACCGACTTTCTCGAAGAATCCGTAACTGTTGTTATCCGCCAAGAATTTCTCTGGATCTAGCCCCAATTTTTCCGCCTTTAAGACAGATGTACCATCAACAATCGCGCCTGCTACATCTGTTGGTCCGTCTCTACCGTCGCTCCCCACGGATGCTATGGCAACGCCTTCTATGCCTTTAATCTGTATTGATGCTGAAAGGGCTAATTCCTGGTTTCTTCCTCCTTTTCCCGATCCTCTAACTGTTACGGTTGTTTCTCCGCCCATTAGAACCACTGCTGGCGACGGAATGGGGTTACCTGTTTTTTGGATTTCCTTGGCAATAGACGCGACAACCTTTCCAACTTCTCTGGCTTCTCCTTCTATCATTGATGTAAGTATTGTAACGTTGTATCCCATGCTAGCAGCCTTGTTTTTCATTGCCTGTAGGGAGATTATATTGCTAGCAACTATCCGGTTAAATACCTTGTCAAAAACTTTGTCTCCAGGTTTGGGGGTTTCTGGAACCTCTCCTTTTAGTCCTTTTTTGATATACTCTACCGCGTTTTTTGGAGCCTTTTCTGTTAGAGAGTATTTTTCAAGGATGTACCATGCATCCTTAAACGTTGTAGGATCGGGAACCGTGGGACCTGACGCGATAGTGTCCATCCTGTCCCCAACTACGTCGGAGATCATTAATGTCAAAACTTTTGCAGGATAGGCGTGTTTTGCAAGCCACCCGCCTTTAAAACGTGAGAGATGTTTTCTGACCGTGTTTAGCTCGAAGATATCTGCTCCAGCCTTCATCAACTGTATGCTGATTTCTCCTATGTCTTGTATTGTGACGCCTTCTGCTGGGTATTCCATGAGAGCGCTTCCTCCTCCAGAAATCAATGTTATGAGCAATGTATCTTCGTCGGCTTGTTTAGCAACGTCTACGATTTTCTTGCCGGCTTCTACACTCTTCTCTGAAGCTTTCGGATGTGTGGCACCGACTACCTCGATTATTAAGAGATTCTCTCTAACCTGATCTACAATATCTTCGGGGACAGAAATCAATCCTTTGGAGATTTTCTCGCCGAAGATCTCTTCTATTGCCTTAGCCATTCCCCCGGTGGCTTTCCCTCCTCCTACAACATATATTTTGGATGGCAACTCTATGCTCGTCCCATCTTTCAGCAAGATTTTGTCCTCAGTCACGGACACGTAGTTTTTAATCGCTTTTTCGGGATCTGCGGCTCTAATACCCTCTAGAATAAGCGTTAAAGCAGTTACTCGAGCATTCTCGTTTTTCTCTTCCATAACATTTGAATAAACTGTTTGCTGTTAAAAATCATTCTAGAACTCTGCTATCTTAATCTTTCCAGCCAAGATAGAAACTCTGCCGTTCTCTGGCACATATATTGTGATAACTGCATCTCTGCCAGGCTCTACCTTTACACTATGACTGCTACTGTAGTTCGGACTGTCTACTATCACTTGTATCTTAATCAGATAGCCTGTTTCATTGGAGATCCTTAGTGTTGCACTATTTTCAGCTTTTTCGACTACGTCAACAGATATCCTTTCTAGCACGCTTTTTGCAATTTTTTCAGCTTCGTCTGCCCACTTTTTAACAAAGTTTCTTTCCCTCTCATCTTCTCCAAACCAATAGAAATCGCTATCAAGAGCTATAGCAGCAGCTAGGAAAGCCTTGTAAAGCGGTGTTTCAGGATCTTTTAGCATCATGTCAGGCTCGGGGAATAGATGATATAGACTCTCAACCAATTTGAGTTTTTCAAGGACATATTTCCAGGTCTCGTCTTTCTCATTACCTGTCCATTGAGAATCTGATAACCCTATCCAGGACCCATATGGCACATAATACAGGATTTTTGTCGGTTTATACTTCTCGAGATATTCGCTTAGAGTTGTCATCTTGATGATGTCCGATCTTTCAATATAGCTTATGATCCTTTCTAAAAAATAAGGGGCATATTTCTTATAGCTAGGCATAATCATCCAGTTTTCTCCGTCTAGAGCTATCGTCACAATCCCGTTGGGCTTCACGTCTCTTCTCTTTACCAGCTCTATGACAAACCTCCTAGCAGATATATCCGCTTGTTTTTGGTCGGCAAAATTTACTTCAAAGCTTAGCCAGTCGCTAAGTCGTATATCCCTGAAAAACACATATATCCTACTTCCGCTGATGGGATCCTCCACAATGTATGGTTCATATACCGTATCTTTTTCACCACCCGATTTCCTGAAATGTTGTTCACAAAGGATAGTGTATAAGACACCATTTTTAGAGTAGATATCTACGAGTTCCATTTCCCAAAACATCTCTGGCGTCCACACACCTTTAGGTGATTTACCTAGAGTTTGCTCGACAATTTTGAGACCCTTTTTGATTTCCCACTCTATCAGTGCTCGTATAAATTCGCACATTCCTAGTTCTTTAGACTTTCTGAGTAGAAATCCGAGAATCGTATGCGCATATACACTTCCGAGGGGTTCTATCAAATTGTTAGCAACTTTTTCCCTATACCTGCTTAACACCTCTTCTATCATCCTTATTCTGGGATCATTCTTATCCACGACCTCGTTATTCCAGTGATAACCCTCTTTAATACTTCTGACCCATTGATCTAACAAAGACGGAGATAGATGATCAACGTCTTTGAACAGGGGGTGTTTTTCATGTACCGTAAGGTGTACTTTATAGGGTCCTCCTTCGTACCCATAAAAGGAGCCTCTTATGACGTGTAAAAATGGCCACACATCCTTGTAACTGCCATCCGGAAAAAACTGCGGTGCTTGATGATGATGCCATACAAACGATACATAGATGGGTTCTCCATCTTTTACAACTATTAGGGGCATACTTTCTTTAACAACCCCTTTCGCGTAGTCTTCGAACATAAACTCTAGTAACCCCTCGCCTTCAACATCTGGGATCCTTATCTTAGTTGCAAAATATTTTTCAGAGCCTGGCTCTATTTCGACCTCAGGAAAAACTGCATATAGAACAGGGTTGCCGTTTACAGATATAGAAAAGGATGGAGTTCCCTTGAAGCTTTCCTTAGCATCGTTCAGTAGTTTAAAGGATATAGTATAGTGTCTGCCTGATATGAAAACTACGTCATCTACTAGTGGAATTATTTTCAAGATCTTCACCAAACAATAGGGAGAAGATATAAGAGGTATATATTCAATGTGGAAAATTTAGATAATGCATAGAGATAAAAAAACTGGCTAAGAGCTTTTGCCGTTATTTTTTATTTCTTACTCTGTCTTGGTTAGGACTATTTCGATTGTAGATACTGTTCTCTCCTTTCCTGGCTCGCCTACCTTCTCGCTTCCGATATTTATGCTCTCATACTGAACCTTATCGCCTAGGAATCTTCTTATAAGTTCAGCTGTGTCTACTGCTCTGGAGATCGCTCTACCTCTGGCTTTTAATGCTACCTTCTTTGCTCCGCTTGTGAACTGTGTTACTGCTGCTAGTACGTAGCTGCTCACTGGCTTGTTTCCAACGTAGATAACACCTACCTCCTCTGCCATTCAAGCACACCTTTTTTGTTATTTTGAGTGCAGTAATGTAATATTCCTCTGCTTAAATAATTTTTCTCGGAATGTTTCATTTAATAATGTGAGATAAACATCCTATTCTTCCTTTTTATCTTCTAAGATCACGTAATAATACTCCTTGAGCACCTCTTTCTGATATCGATCAAGCCACGAACCTTCCTTGTTTATTCTAGGGCGCTTTGTATGTGGGTCTCTGCGGAAAGTCACGCCTAGCTCTTTCAAGAATATATTCATTCCCTTTCTCATATCCAGCGGCGAGGACGCATTTCCTCGAATTCCTGGTTCACCATTAAACACCATTAGCGTTGTTGCTAGAAAGTCCATTGCAACTATGTCGTGTTCTACAACAAAGGTCGCAACATTTCTCTCAGCCGTAAGTCTTTTTATGGACCTTGCCACGGCATATCGTTGTTCAACGTCTAGATACGCCATTGGTTCGTCTAGGAGATAGATATCTGCATCCCTGCCTAGAGCAGCTACTATAAGCACACGCTGTAACTCTCCTCCACTAAGCTCTTCAATATATCGATCAAGAAGAGGATACACTCTCAGAGGCCTAATAAGTTCTGCTTGAACAAAACTTGATGACAAGTCAACACCAACACTGCTAAAAAGCTCTCTAACAGTACCCTGGAAACTTATGTCTCCAAGGAACTGTGGCTTATAGCTTAGTTTTACTGTTTCCATCCCCTCAATCCAGCCCTCATCTGGTTCAAGGATACCAGCCAGCATTTTAACAAAAGTTGTTTTACCGATACCGTTGGGACCTAGGATGCCGATAACCTCTCCTCTATGTATTTCTCCACCTTCCACGTTAAGCTCGAATCCATCCAACTTTTTCCTAAGATTTCCCCATCTAATCATGACAGACTCGGGACGCCATTCAATAGGAGGCGGTCGAGCGTAAAATTCGATCCTATAATCCCTTATCCTAACATTTTCTTCACGAAGATATCCTTCTATATACGCGTTTATACCAGTTCTAACTCCTCGAGGAAAACTCGAGATACCATAAACTCCAGGTTCTCCATAGAGTATTGTTATAAGATCTGAGGTGTAGTCTAAAACCGCTAAGTCGTGTTCAACAACCACAACATATTTTCCGGGACTAGCCAGAGATCTTATGGCTTTAGCCACTCTTAGCCTCTCTTTGATATCTAGGTAGCTTGCTGGCTCGTCAAAGAGATATACATCTGCGTCTCTCAACATGACTGCCGCTATAGCTACTTTTTGTAGTTCTCCGCCGCTCAGGTTTGCAATGTTACGTTCCCAAATGTTTTCCAGACCTAGCATTGCCTTTACTTCGTCAAGTTTTCCCGTCTCGTCGACCTTGCTTAAGATCTGTCCTACCTCTCCCTTTATAATCTTAGGAAGCATGTCAACAGTCTGTGGTTTTAGGAAAACCCTCAGTTTCTCTTTAGATAGTTTTTCAAAGTAGGGTTGCAACTCTGAACCCCTGAAAAACCTAATGATTTCATCCCAGTCAGGAGGATTGTCGTATCTTCCAAGGTTTGGCTTAATTTTTCCAGAAAGAAGTTTCAATGAAGTCGATTTTCCTATACCGTTTCCGCCTATTATTCCTAGAACTTTCCCCTCCTTTGGTATAGGTAGGCGAAATAGCTCGAAAGCATTCGGACCATAGCGATGTACTAGGTCTCGTTTTAGTTTTTCTGGAAGGTTCACGATGCTTATTGCATGAAAGGGGCATTTTTTCACGCAGATACCACATCCTACACACAATTCCTCTGATATTCTAGCTTTTTTTGTCTCCTCGTCTATCCAGACACATTTAGCTCCTCCGCGGTTTATGGGGCAAAATCTTACACATTCCAAATTACACTTGTCAGGCCTACAGAGTGTCTTCTCGACTACCGCTACGCGCATGATAAACCCTAATAGAAGGGAAGAGATATAAAGAAATATTTATCCACAGTTGGGTGAACACTCTTTACTCTTCTCCGCTTTCTTCCTCGCCAGCCATTGTTTCTAGGAAAACCTCGTAGTACTCTTCTTTTAGCTGCTGTCTCTCTTCTTCGGTTAGCGAAGCCGAAGATCTTGCTTCGAAAACAGATACCCTAAGCCTCTTGTCTTCAGATATATTTTCCTTCGACTTATACCCTTCAACCTTCTTAACCTTTATCTCGTAACCACAATTAGAACATACAAGATAGGTTCCATCTTTTTTCTTTTTTGGAACCATTATGCCGCCACATTTAGGGCAAAACTCCATTATATTCACCGAATTCTTGCTCTCATTTATCGTATATCTCCCCCTTTTTAATGTTACGCACAATTGGATTTGGAAAATCATGATGCTTATATCAGTTATAGTGATTTTACCTTACGTGATATTGGTATGCTTAGGGACTTCAACCTGGTGGCATCTACATATAGGATGCGTGAAAACGACTGTATATCAGAACTATGGTTCTTCGCGAAAGAAATTGGCGACAAGTCGCTTGATGCAAGCAAAACAGGGCTACCTTCCCTGATAGTCGCAAAGACTAGCTTGGATCCAGAACATTTTGTTAAAACTTTGAGAGAAAAAGTTCTTGAAAATCCTTGGCTATTCAGGTACCTCTTAAAGATAGTTCCGATTCAGGAAAATGTTGAAGCTGACATTGAACTAATTGTAGATGTTGCCTTGAAACTTGCAAGAGAAAAGCTACAGCCTGGAGAAACATATAGGATCGATGTTAGGCATAGGCTATCTGACATATCTAAGATGGATGTTGTAGAGAAATTAGCCCCAAAAATAGAAAACAAGGTAGATTTAGAGAATCCAGACAAAATAATCCTGGTAGAAATAATTGGAGACATCGCTGGAGTATCAGTTATTCCGCCTGAACTGATAGTGTCCATAACAAAGCTGAAGAGACTTGCTAGACAGAGAGACTTAAAGTTGCAGCCCTAGAACGCATAATTCCGGCTATTCTCTCAGGATTTCTCTCCTTTATACCTAATATTTTGGAAAACTCTTCCTCCCATCCGATACAAGGCACATTTTCTAGAGCATATTCTTCTTCAATCTTTTTTACTATATTTTTGAGAATATTGATCTCTTCTTCGACACCTATTACCACTAACCCTATGTTATCGGTCTTTTCTGCACCAGCTAGCCTTGTTGCTTCTGAAATGTTTCTGGTTCCAAATAGATATAGCAAGAATTCTATTTCAAGCCACTTTGATATCATCTTCTTTTCAAAGTATGCATAGAGAGCATAGCTAGCTATGGTTGTTAGGATCTTCTTTGTTGGTATCAGAGAAGATTTTCCCAGAATTATAATCCATTGGTTGTTGTTCACGAGGTTCTTGGCGTATTTAATCAGACCGTTGAATCCTATGGGTTTCGCGGTCTTGAAGCATCCGTATAAAATCTCGGCCCTTTTTGCCTTGATTGTAAGTGTGATTTTTTGCATATCCTACTCGGTTTATAAAGGTCTCTGCTATAAAAATGCTGATGAGCCTGATAGCGATTTTAACGGACTTTGGTGAGCGAGATTTTTACGTTGCAGCAATGAAAGCTGTTATTAAAAACATATGTCCAAGCGCTGAGATCATAGATATAACTCATCAGGTGAGAAAATGGTCTATACTCGACGCAGCATATATCTTATCATGTTGTTACGACGATTTTCCTAAAGGTACAGTATTTCTGGTCGTGGTCGATCCTGGCGTTGGTACAAAAAGATTACCGATTGCTATAAAAAGTAGAAATTATTATTGGGTAGCTCCTGATAACGGTGTAGCTTTCACGGCAGCCCAAAGAGACGGTATTCTAGAAACCAGGATTATCGAAAACGAAAAATTATTTTGGAGGAAGAAATCATTCACTTTTCATGGACGAGATATTTTTGCTCCTACGGCAGCCCACCTTGCATGCGGTTTTGATTTTGAACAAATTGGCAATGTTTTAAAAAATCCGGTTTTAGTTAAAGAACACGGAGCTAAAATTCTGGAAAATGGACTTGTCGGCTATGTCGTACATATCGACGATTTTGGCAATGTAGCTCTTTCCATAACAGACAAACAGCTAAGTGAAGTAGGTATTAGATATGGCGATACTGTCGTAGTAGAGATAAGAGAGAAGAAATTCAATATACCTTTTGTACAAAGCTTTGGGAAAGTTAGAAAGGAGTCTCCATTATTACTTGTTAATAGCTGTGGAAAACTTGAAATTGCCATAAATCAGGGTAACGCTGCTGAGGTTTTCTCTCTTTCTCTTGGAGATAAAGTAAAAATATTAAAGAAAGGTTAAGGCGATAAACCGATACCTTTAACCTTTATAAGAATGTTTCCGTTGACCCCTGAAACGCTATGCTCAGATCCAGCAATCATCGAGCATAGGTGTAACGCAGTTTTTGCATGCGAGGTCATCTCTGAAGTGAGTATTTGAGACATACCGTTGGCTAAAGACATGTAGATTATGAGGTTATCTGACGCATGAGGATCTATAGGGGCACCGTTTTTGATGATGTTGAACAGCTTTTCTGCAGCCTCCCTGCCGACGGCTTCTGCAGGTTTTCCTCTTTCGCCCAACGAATCACTGCCAACAATACCTTCTGCCATGTTTGTCCAGAGAACAATACCTGTTCCTTTACCTATTGCAGGTGTTCTGCAGTCCCTAACTATTTCTTCTACCTTTAGTCCCTTACTTTCCAGGTACGATTTCGCAGCTCTATATTGTCTCTCAGCGATGTGACATGGCAGGTTTCCTACGTAGGATATCCCTCTTATGGAACCAGGCTCGCCTGTCTGAGTAATATTTATCGGATTTAGCGGATACGAAGGCTCAACGACGATACGGACAATTCCTCCTCCCTGTGGGTAGAAGCCTCTTCTTACAAGTTTTGTCTCGATTTTTGCTCCAAATTTTCTAAACAGCGGAACCAGAACGTTTTCGAAATACGGGTATGGTGGACTCCATTTAACGCTTGTTCCTCCTCTAACTTCTAATTCAATCTCTGAGTCTGCCGCCAACAATACAGGAACCACTGCTTGAAGGAACAAGGTTACACTTCCAGCTGTTCCTATATCTACAGTAAACCTGCCTCCCTTTGGCCTTTTCCTGCGCGGCTTAAGAATTATCTGTGTTGACCCTACTCTTAACCCCTCTGTTTCTGCATCAACAAGTCTTGCGATAAACTTCAATGCAGTTAGATGCTGTGGCCTTAAACCAGGGTTGCTTCTTTTTGCTCGGATATTGTAGACCTTTATGTCTTTTCCAGTTAATGCGGCTATTGCTGCACTATATCTTAGTAGCTGACCACCACCTTCACCAAACGAACCGTCTATCTCTATCATACTTCTCCCTCACTTTAGATTCTTCCACACATGTATTATTCTTTGAACGACGGTGACATATGTTAATGCAAACAACACGTAGAAGATGATGCGTGAAAGTAAAGAGTTGATAGGATATATCAGCAATAAAACTATCAGACAAATAACCCTCTCGCCCCTTTCGGCGATACCTACTCCCGAGAGAGAAAGGCCCAGTGACTCGCTTCTAGCCCGCGTATAGCTTACGAGAAACATCCCCACCATGAAGAGAAAGCATTCGAGAGGTGATGCTATTTTTAGAATCATTAACGATACAGCAAATATAGCATCTTCCATCCTATCTACAGTGGAGTCAAGAAAAGCTCCAAACTTTGTTGTTCTTCCAGAAGCTCTCGCAATTATTCCATCGAACATATCCATTAGCGACATTAATGTTATGAATAGGAGAAAGATTGCATAATTCTTAAGAATGTATAAAGAAATGATAGAAAGTATACCGAATATCAGCCCAGTCAAAGTGATATGATTAGGGTTAACACCCCTGTCAACCAGCTTTTTTAGAAAGTACAAGAGTTTTTCTTCGATAATCGGCTTGTAGTTGCTGAGTACCATGTCTACGCTACCTTGATGAAAGTAGCATTATTGCCTTAGCCAGATCGCCTCCAGCTTCTATCAAAGCTCTCCTAGCTTCTTCTGGAGAAGCGCCTGTCTGGGCAACGATCAACTGTATATCTTCCTCACTGATTTCTACCTCCTCGAGAGTCTCCTCGACTCTGCTCCGTTCTTCTTCTACTCCTGTTATCTGGTAGATTCGTCCACCGCCCTTTATCTCTACTATGGAGACTGAGGGGGATTTTATAACGATCTCCTTCTCGGCCAGCCTGATGATAACTTCTTCGACACCTTCCATCTCTTTTAGGTTTAATCCCATACGCTGTGTTAGTCTGCGTAGTTCTCTGCCGCTTAGCCTTCTCATCTTAGTGACTCACCGATTTCTATTATGGACTCATGGGATAAAATATTAGCTATTAGCCCACCCAAGTCGACTATCCTTTCAACCTTGTCTATGACTACAGAGTCACTACTCACTGTTATAGCATCGTAAACCCTAGATAGACGTATTATATCCGTGTCAGCATGCTTAGAAAGAATAACTTCACAGTCCATGTCTAAGTTTTTGCATATCTCTTTAAGGATTACAGCAAACTCAGCACTTTTACTTATTGGCGCGTCAAAAACAGCTATCACCTTTAATGGAGAAAACCTGTAAATAAAAAGAAAAGATATAATCATGCCGGAAATGTAGATTTCTCTATATCTTATCTTTCTCCGCGTAGCAGCTATGTCTCTAATTATTCTATCTGTACCTAAGACAAGTGTGTCACGTAACATTGACGAAACTGTAGTGCTTGTTAAATTAAAGACATCAACAACAATTATTTTGCCTCTTATATCTTCGACATTAACAAGTTTTTTTAAGCGGTTTTCAGATATCTCTCGGGAAAAAATAGATCTATAAAGAATCAAACGTTCTTCCCTAGATAAAAGATAGCGGGACGAAACAAGGTCTAAAGAAGACTTTCTCTTATATCCTCTATTTAGGAGAAAATAGAAATCTCTAGCCGCTTCCAACAGATCTCTCCGGAAAGGAATCTTAACTCGTTCCTCCTGTTCTTCTAGCAAATTCTTCAATCACCTTAATTAGAACTTTTTTCAGGTCATCTATATTCTGTATTCGTCCCTGAAACAGGTCCACTACTCCTCCTCCCCTTCCGTTCAGCTTTTCTGCAACAGTTTTTCCTAACTCTCTTGCATCGTACACCTTGCCCGCAATATCATCCGTGACTTTTAGGGCAAACACTCCTCTACGATTAGCTACAGCAATAACGGTATTTGATGTAAACTGTGCTATCTTTAGCGCAAGCTCTCTCGGAGCAATATCATCGGTCACCACTACAATTACATTAACACCTTTTACTTGGACCGCCTTTTCGGCATACTCTCTAGCCATCATTTCTAAGCGGAATAACTCATATTTCTTAAGCTCTTTTTCTAGCCTTCTAGCCTTCTCTGAAAGAACACTAACCTTACGGTCAACGTCGTCGATCGTCGCATCAACAATTTTCTGAATGCTCAATATCTTATCATCTATGAGTTGCGAATATTTCACGGCAGGTATCCCAGCTTTAAATATGACCCTGAAGACTCCGTCTTGAATTTTATCGAAATTGACTATCTTTATGAAACCTATCTCGCCCGTATAATCGCAATGTGTACCTCCACAAGCTTCAGCATCCCATCCCTCGATTTCCACCACTCTCAGGGTCTTCTCGGGTACTACTCCGCCCTGGTAAAGAGAAAAGCCATATTTCTGTTCAGCTTGCGTTCTGTCCACGAACATTTTATGTACTCTCCTGTTTTCCATTACAACTCTATTTGCTATTTCTTCGATCATTCTCCATTGTTCTCTTGTGATCGGCCTATGATGTGTAAAATCAAATCTCACATATTCCAGGGTTTTCTGGGCTCCTGCTTGCCAAACATGGCTTCCAAGGACTTTTCTAAGTGCTCCTAGGATTACGTGTGTAGCAGTGTGGTGTCGCATCAATGTTTGTCTCCGCTCACTATCAACATACCCTTTTACGGTATCCCCTATCTTTGGCAGATTTCCTCTGCATTCGTGCAAAACAACTCCGCCAACTTTGACCACGTTTACTACGCTGCATTCTCCAGCTGGGTGTTTTAGTACTCCGGTGTCTGCAAGTTGACCACCACCTTCAGGATAGAAAGCTGTCTGATCTAAGACAACATATTTGTTGTCTTCTATGCCTACAACTTTTGCTTCAAAACTGTATAGTTTTTCGTTTTCATAGTATAGTTTTCTTGTCGGTAGATAGCGGTTAGCTATGCTTGGATCTATTTTTAGTGTCTCTTTTGCCTCTCCGGCTTTAGAGGATTTTTCGCGCATTTCTGCCAGTTTTGAATAGAAACCAGTGAAATCGACTTTTAATCCCTCCTTGATTGCTCTCTCAGCCACGATATCTGGAGGTATACCGTGTGATTCATACAGTTTAATTAGCTCGTCAACGGGGATTTCAGTATATTTTTTCGACTTAAATCGCTTTATGACATCTTCCACTATTTTCATTCCCCTCTTTATGGTTTCGTTGTACTTCTCTTCTTCGTAATCAACTATATCCAAGATTTCGTCTCTTAGTTCTACATATTCGGGAAAATCATTTCTCCATAGATCTATTTGCCGCGATATAAGCTCTGAAAGTTTGATGTCAAGCCCAAGTTTCTTTAGATACCTTATACTCCTCCTAATCAATAGTCTCGCCAGATATCCGGCTCCAGAATTTGAAGGAACTATGCCATCGCCTATCATCCACATCAATGTTCTCGTGTGGTCTGCTATTGCATAGACCGACTCGTAAGGCTCTAAGATCTTTCTAATTTCGTTAACACTCATACCTAATTCACGTGATATTTCCTCGAGAACTTTCATCGACTCTAGCGGTTTTTTGAAATCTAGCCTTCCACTTCTTCTTGCAAGTGCAACCTTAAGATCTACGGGAATTGGTTCTAACCCAGCTTCTCTACGTAAAAATTCTATTATTTCACCAAAGATCGCCTCATAAACAGATGTTTTTCCGGTCAACAGCCAGTATATTCTTTCAAGCCCATATCCCGTATCCACAATCTTGTTTTCCATCGGTATTAGCTCGCCATCAGCCGTCTTGTAGTGCATGAATACGAGCGTTGCAACTTCGAGCCCTCTCACAATCACTTCATAATCTTCTCCAGCGTTTCCCCCACCACTCCACATATCGAAAACAAAAGTTATTTCCTCTGGCGATATACCGTAAACCTCTGTAAACAATTTGAATGCAAATTCTACTGTTTCGTTTGCCCAATAGATGTTTTTTCCTCCAATATTGAACACATGATGGGCCATCATCTCGAAGCCCGTGAGATGTCTTCCCGTCCTTCCAACGTTGTCAACATCTGTGAGTCTGATGCTTGGCTGGGAAATTACTAGAGGGTTCGCGGGAGGATCTACAAGACCTTCAGTAACCCATGGCTGGAAATCATATATAGATGCTCCAACAAGATATACGTCGTCTCGCCACCTCGCTACTACCGGGTATCGTCTAATGTGATGATGTTCATTTTTTTCAAAAAATTCAATAAACTTTCTTCTAACCGTTGTCAGGCTATCTACATTTATCCCGACTTTTTTGTTGATAAAGCCGTATTCTTCGGATGGTTGATCTCCACACACCTTTCTAGATGGGTCAAGTGTCCAGAAGACTCTTCCACATATAGGGCATTTCCGTTTTATCCAGCCGTTTTCGACAAAAAAAGGCAAGTTTACGAAATCTGTTTCCGTCATAATACCCCCTACTATTCTCGGTAACGAATAAAATATAGTTAATGTGAGATGAAAAGAATGATTTATGTAAAAATCTACAGGTCAGAGACTTTCTGTTTAAGGAGATTATAGAGAGCTCTTGCTTCGGCTTCCGCCTTAGCTAACACCAGTTCTGCAGTCTCCTTGGTGATTATTCCAGCATTCACTGCTAGGGACAGTGCCTCGAGGTATGCCTTTCTTACAACGTTTTCGAGCGCCTCTGGAATCGGTAATGCAGCGTTCACCGCCAGGTTGTATGCCTCCCTGTGAGCCTGAATTATCTTCTCTCTATACTTGTCTGGCCCTACTTCTACCTCCTCTGGTAATATTATTCTGCCATCGAGATAGATTGCCTTTATTGCAACTTTACTTTCAATCGGCTTGATTCCCAGTTTTGCTAACAGCTCAGCCATGTCCTGGGTTATCACATCTCCAGGTTTTGCTATTACTGTGTCCTTTGTTACCCAGATGCTACCTTCCTGTATTCTCATCGGGATCTTTAGCCTGTTGAAGAGACTAATTGCGGGGCCTGGAGGTATTCCGGTGTTTCCAGATGGAACCACTATCTCACTTGTTGCAACGTCGCCGGCTTTTGCTTCACGGTAGATTTTCTGTTTGTCTAGGTAAATCATTATCTCGAATGGATTATCGTTTGTGAATATCGCTGCGTTCTGCCCTGTAAGTATGTTTTCAAATTTGGACACATCATAGCCAAGTTTTTCGAGCGCCTTTAGGAAAAGCCTGTTTTTGATGACTTTTAGCAGGGTTCCGCGGCTTCTTAGGAGTGCTCGTGTTTCGTGTAGAACTGGAGCAGTGATGCCCTGAATGCTTGCTAGCATGAAATATTTGTAGCTCTTGATATAGTTTGCAAGTTCTTCTACAGCCTTTATCTTCTTCTCTGGTATGGGTCTCGTCCTTCTAAATTCCCTCTGTAGGGTTACACTCATCTCTTACCACCCTTTTTCTCTACCTTAACTGCAGGGCCCATCGTGAGCTTAAAGTATATTCTATCGATGTTTGTTGGCTGGAACTTTTTCAGAACCTGGTTTAGCACCGCCATAGCGTTTTCAACCAGCTGCTCTGTGGGCTGATCTTCGGTTCCGATTCTACACATTATCTGTGGCTCGTTTCTAATTCTGATTCTTATAGCTCTTCTAAACCTGTTGATGAATGCTTCAATAGGAGCATTAGGTGGAACGGGCTGTGGCATTTTTCCTCTAGGGCCGAGGTATCTTCCTAGGAATCTTCCTACTAATGGCATTAGGTCTGTTTGAGCTAGGAAGAAATCATAGCTCTTTGCGAGCTTTTTGGCAGCTTTTTTATCACCAGCTAGTTTCTGTATATCATCTCTGTCTAATACAATATCTGCTCCGGCTTCCTTTGCTTTAAGAGCCATATCTCCCGTAGCGAATACACCCACTTTTGCCTCCTTTCCTGGAGGTGGATGAGGTAGTGGGACAGCAACGTTGATCCTATTTTGAGGCTGCTTTACGTCCACGTCACGCAAGGTTATAATCATCTCTACGCTCTGTCTAAAGCGTCTTTTTTTGGCTCGCTTTTTTGCCTCCTCTATCGCCTGTGCTAATGCATCTTTCTGAACTATTGCAACGCTACTCATGACTAACTCACCTCACTACTAGCATACCTAGATATTAATTCGTCGTATACGCCCTGTTCCACTTCCTTTTGCACCTCTTTAGGGTTCTTGCCCTCGATAGTCACTCCCATGCTCAAGGCTGTCCCAATCACTGTTTTTACAGCTGTTTTGAGGGTTTTTGCTCTCATGTCTTTCATTTTAACTTGTGCAATCTTGATCACCTGCTCCATTGTAAGATTCCCTATTGTCTCATGACC
>CAZJJA010000018.1:0-20529 GCA_964546235.1 uncultured Thermofilaceae archaeon
CTTCGCTAACCTTCCCTATAATAGCGCCAGCATGAACCATGACCAGATCTCCTTCCCTAATCCCTTCAGCAGCCAGAACAACCTCCCTTATAGACCCGCCGCCGAAATCGACCAGCGCGGTAAACTCCCTGATCTCTTTAACCCTGGCAGGAACACCCCAACACACCGTCTATCACCCCAAACCGATATCTCTAGCTATTTCGTCCGCAAGACCCCCACCACCAAACCTAGCCCAAACCGCACACGTGCCTTCGAGTGAAACCATGCATGGTCCAATTGGTCTCTCAGGCGTACATGCCTTTTTAAACAATTTGCAGTCGGTTGGCACTGCCAAGCCCAGTGTTATATCTGCACAGCGACAAGCCGCTGGCAGGTCATAACGCCACTCCTCCTTCGAAAGCCTTTTAATTCCATACATTTCGAAAGCGTCATAAACCTTGAACCCATCGTTAAATTCAAGTCCGCTGTTAGGGATAAATCCTAGTCCTCTCCAAGCAGCATCGTCAACATGGAAAACTTCATCTATCGTTTTGAGTGCAAACTTGTTTCCGTTCCAGTTCACCAACCTCTTATACTCGATCTCGACGCCAACTCTACCCTCAATTATCATCTTCAATATCCTCGCTATGGACAGAAGAACATCTACGGGCTCGAAACCAGACACGACAGCTGGTATACCGTACTTTTTCGAGATCACGTCCCATGGTCTAGCACCTATGATTGTGGAAACATGTCCCGGAGCTATAATCCCCTGTATCGGCGTTAGGCCTCTTTCTATGGCAACTTCTATCGCATATTCGGCAGCTGGCGGTGTCAGCCTCAAAACGCTTATAAAGCCTATGTTTTTAGGTACCACCTTCTTGTAGAACGGCAAAGAATAACTGGGAACCGTAGTCTCAAATCCTATCCCCAAGAAGACACTGGGCTTCCCATGTTTCTTAGCATCGGTTATGGCGTCGAGAAAACCATAAACTATTTTCACATCCCCGTCCAAAGCCTTGGCTTCCTCTAAACTCCTGGCACCATTCACCCGCTTTAGTGCCGGGAGCTTGAAAGCATCACCAAAAGTATACACTCTAATCCCTTCAAAGCTGAGCTTTATTGCCTGCTCTATAAAATATGACGGCGTCACGCAAACAGGACAACCCGGGCCAGCTACAAGTTCAACGTTTGGTGGCATTAGGCTTCGGAGACCAAAGTGTACTGTAGTCCATTCGTGTGTTCCACAGAAATTCATGATCTTTATTTTCCTATCCTTAAGCTTCTCGGCGTATTTCCAGATGATCCTTTTAATGTTCTCTGCCATCTCTCTGTCGTATCGTAAGAGGCTTTGCAGACCGTGTTGAACCATGTTTTAATCGACCATAATAATTTCTAACAGCGGATATATCAAAGTTCGTGGAAAAAAGTTTAGTCATAGCAAGTCCTTATTGAATGACGAATGAGACATGCACGAATGGAGTGTCATGCAGGCAGTTGTTGAATCAATTCTCAGGTTTGCCGAAGCGGAAGGGCTAAGCAGAGTTACGAGGGTTGAGATAGCTGTAAACCAGATAGCCCAGCTAGAACTTGACATATTAAGGGAGGCTTATTCTGTCCTGACGGAAAACACCATAGCACAGGGTTCTGAAATAGAAATAACTGTTTCACCAGCCGTGTTTAAGTGTAATAATTGTGGCCATGAATGGACGCTAAACGATGTCCTAGATACTTTAGAAAAAGAGGTAGAACAATTCCTGGTAATAGATGAAGAGGGGACAGCAGATCCACCATTACATTATATGCCTATGCTAATATATTCGTATATAAAATGTCCTAAGTGCGGTAGTAGGGACTTCGAAGTTAAAGAAAGCGGTAGCGTTAAAATAGTCAAGATAGAGGGGGAAAAATGAAGGTTATGAAGAAGATTACCGAGCCGTGGATAATATCGTCTCTTAAAAAACTGAGAGATGTAAAAAGAGTTATCCTTGTTGGAAGCGGAAAAGGGGGTGTCGGAAAAAGCCTCCTCGCAGCGGGCTTAGCACTATTTCTTTCGGAAAAAGACTACAATGTGGGTCTTTTCGACTTAGATATACATGGTCCAACATCACATATAATACTTGGAATAGAAGAATCAAAGCTTAAAAGCTCGAAGAAGGGGCTTGAACCTCTCCAGCATAATAACATGAAAGTAATGTCGATTGCATTTCTCATCGGTGATAATCCCCTCCCAGTCTTTGGAAACGCCAAATCAAGCGTAATATCAGATCTCATCTCGAACACAGCATGGGAAGAGCTAGATTATCTTATAGTTGACTTGCCCCCTGGAACTGGAGACGAGGTCGTACTGGCTCTCAGAGTCTTTAAGCAAACTAACCATGGCTTCGCGATAGTAGCTACTCCCTCCGTCCTCTCAATATCAGTAGTTCAAAGGCTTGTAGAACTTCTTCGTGACGAAAAAATCAATATACTAGGCTTAATTGAGAATATAGCTACCTTGCCGGATGGGACACCACATCCAGGGGATAGAGTTCTGGCCGAATTTTTGGCGAAAAATGACATAAGACTTCTAGGAAAAATACCCTATATACGGGAGTTAGAAGAGTATTTATTGGAAAAACGTGAACTAACAGGCTTAGAAAAGTTTGGAAAACCGCTTCAAAGTATCGTTGAAGAAATTATCCGATCTTTCTAGGTTTACCTTTAATTTTTCCGTCAAAACTTTTGCATATGCCGTTTTCAAGCCTAAAGTACGGTTCTCTCAGCTCGTTTGCTTTATAGAAGGCTTTTGTTAAAAGATTTATTTTTTCTTCTTTACTCAGATTGCTCTCGAGAATCCAACTTATCTCCACCAGATTATCGTTTCTGTTGATGCAAGGTTTTAGTTTACCGTCATGTGTCAATCTTATTTTAGAACACTTTGCACAAAATTCTGGATTACAGTAGCTTCCTATAAGTTCGACCCGTATACCTGAGGGGAGAAAATATACTGGTCGAGATTGTAAGTCTCTAATGATTTTCTTTGTAGCAATCTTCTCCAGATAACTGGTTACATTATCTATATTATAGAATATTTTATCAAAGGTTAAATTTCCCAATCCAACTGGTATAACTTCAATTATATTAATGCTAAAACCGTTTTGAGAAGCGAAGTCTATCAGTGTCTTCACCTCGCCGTAATTATAACCAGTCAGCACAAAGTTTAGTTTCACAGGCAGGCCATACTCTTTTACCAGCTTTAAACCCTCAAGAACTTTTTCTAAACCATCTATTCCAGTAAGCAAGCGATAAACATCCTTTTTTAGAGAATGTAAGCTTACATTCACTCTATCCAGACCAGCATCAACTAGATCTTTAATTCTTTCTTTTAGGAAAAAACCGTTCGTGGTTATGGAGACTTCGCCGCCTCCTTCTCTTTTTATCTCTGCTACTATTTTCGCTATATCATTTCTTAATAAGGGTTCTCCTCCCGTGAGCTTATAATATCTTATGCCTAGCCTAGCAGCAACATAAGATACAAGCCCTATGTGTTCTGGTTTAAGAAAATCTCTTCCATTAAGTTCGCCCTCTCTATGACAAAAAATGCAACTGTAATTGCAACGATATGTTACGGAAATTCTGAGATGCGTTAGTTTTCGCCCGTATTTGTCCTCCAGCATGGACTCACGTTAATAATATTGCATATTCATAAAGAAAAACGTTATTCATAACCATGTATAACGGTTGACATAGATAGATTATATATTCTTTATAAAATACCTATGTAACAATAATTATTAACCTTTTCCTATATTACTATAATATATTCTTTTCGAAATAATTATTTATTTAAAAACTTTATTCGATTTTTTAGAGTTAGTTAATAAAAGATAATTTTTAAATAATCTTCTTCAAAAAAGCTAAGTCTGATATGTCAGCCCTAACTAAAAATGCTTTAGTGATGTTGATTATAGGACTGCTAGTGGGCTCACTTATAGGCTTCACATTTACATCTTTTCTGAGCGGAGCTGCACAGACAGGAGTTACACAACAACAAGAGATAATAGAAGTTCCCATAGGAGCGTTACTTCCACTAGAAGGACCACTTTCATCTTTTGCTAAGAGAAATCAGATAGCCCTTGAAATGGCCATAGAAGATATAAACGCCTTTGCTGAGAATACTGGGTCAAAGTTCCGATTTAAGCTACTAGTAGAGGACACAAAGCTAGATAAGCAGGTCGCTCTATCCAGACTACAATCTCTAGCAGCTCAGGGAGTTCTGATAGCCATAGGTCCAATGGCTAGCAGTGAAGTTGGAGCAATAAAGAGTTTTGCTGACAATAATAAAATAATAGTTATCAGCCAGTCTTCGACCGCCCCCTCTCTAGGCATACCAAATGACTACATATTTAGACTCGTCCCAACAGACCTCTTACAATCAAAGGCTATAGCCCGGCTCATAATGGACAGAGGATACACAAAAGCTGCGGTGATATACAGGGGCGACGATTGGGGAGTGGGCCTCTTTGAAGCATTTAAGGAAAGATTTGAAGAGCTTGGAGGACAGGTAGAGGGAGTTTTCTATGATCCAAACGCTAAGGATCTCTCTGGAGAGGTAAGAAAGCTATCAGACATTGCAAGTAAGTTCGGTGACAATACGGCAGTTTTAATGATAGCCTTCGAAGACGATGGAATGCAGATAATAAAGTTGGCCGCACAAGATCCCGTACTATCAAAGCTAGAATGGTTTGGGACAGACGGAACGGCTGTTTCAGGAAAGTTAAAAGACCAAGTAGGGGCTGAAGTGGTAAAGCTTGGAGGACTACTTTCCACGAACTTCCAGCCAGCAAAGAATCCACTACAAGAAGAGTTTATGAAGAGATTCAAAGCACGTGCAGGAGAAAATCCTGACGCCTATTCAATGAACGCCTACGATGCCGCATGGATAGCGGCCCTTTCGGTAATGTTAGTAGGAGAATATAACAGCGAGAAGGTAGTCCAAGTACTTCCTGATGTTGCCAAGAGATACTTCGGTGTGAGCGGAAATACTATACTTAATGAAAATGGAGACCGTGCAAGTGGAGACTATGCTATATGGAAGCTAGTACAGACTGACAAAGGTCTCGAATGGAAGATAGTAGCAATGTACAGTGTTGCAACAGATTCAGTAACATATCTTGGAGAAGAATAGTTTACATTTTTTATCACTTAAGCTTTAAAAATAGAAAAACATTTTTTGTGGTTTGTATGAATGGTGAAACAATCCTCAAAACGGTTAACGTGGTCAAAAAGTTTGGAGGACTTATAGCGCTCAATAACGTCAGCGTAGATATAGAAAAGTCTAAGGTATCCATGCTAATTGGTCCAAACGGGAGCGGAAAAAGCACACTCATCAACGTGATCGGGGGAGTACTAAAGCCAGACAAAGGCAAGATACTACTGGGCAACAAGGATGTAACAAAATTACCACCACATGAACGGTTTAAGCTAGGTATAGTAAGGACATTTCAGATACCGAAGCCTTTTACATCACTGAGCGTTCTTGAGAATATGCTGCTTGCAAACCGCACAGGATACGACCTAGATATATTGGATATTGTACTCAAACAATCATGGATAAGCAAGGAAAGAAAACTGGTAGACAAGGCATTTAATATACTAAGGTTACTCAATATCGACCACCTATGGGATGTTCGTGCAGACCAGCTTAGCGGCGGGCAAATGAAGCTCTTAGAGATAGGTAGAGCTTTGATGAGCGACCCTCAGATATTGTTGCTTGATGAGCCTGTTGCAGGCGTCAATCCGACTCTTGCACATAATATTATGAAACACATCGTAATGTTGAGAGATAAACTAGACTTAACGTTTCTCATAGTCGAACACAGGCTAGACATCACGCTAGAATATGTCGACCGAGTCTACGCAATGCACCAGGGAAGAATAATCGCATACGGCACACCCGACGTAGTGTTAAAGGACCCACAGGTCGTTGAAGCATATCTAGGGTGAGAAGTAGAGTGGGATTGATAGACGTTGAAGACTTAAAAGTCGGCTACGGCAAGCTAGAAATAGTACATGGAGTCACTTTTTCCGTCGAAAAAAACGAGATATTTGTCATCGTAGGCCCAAATGGAAGCGGAAAAAGCACGCTGCTCAAGGGCATCTTCGGCATTGCCACCATTAAAGGAGGAAAAGTTGTTTTTAATGGAAAAGACATAACAAAGCTGCCACCCCACGAGCGTTCTAAGCTAGGGCTAGCATATCACCCCCAGTTAAGAAACACCTTCGAAAACCTCACGGTTAGAGAAAACATCTTTTTGGCGGGGTACTTCCTCGATCCAGAAGAATTCCAAAAAAGACTCGAAGGAGTTTTAGAGTTTTTGCCTGAAATTCGCCAATTTATGAACAGAAAAGTCAAAACATTAAGTGGAGGAGAACGCCAAATGGTGGCATTTGCTATGAATCTGATAAGACAGCCAAACACAATAATGTTTGACGAGCCAACCGCCGCCCTTTCGCCAAAAATGGCGGAACTCATCTTTGACAGAATCGTAAGATTGAAAAAGGAATACGGAATCACGGTCGTTCTTGTTGAACAAAACGCTAGGAGAGCGTTGGAGCTGGGTGATCGTGCACTACTCCTCGTAGCCGGAAACGCAAAGTTTATTGGACCCGCAGAAGAGCTTCTGAACCACAAAGATCTCGCATCAATGTATCTTGGTTTGCGTGATTAAAATGATAGACCTGTTATTAGATGCGTTAGTCTATAGCAACCTGCTAGTACTCCTGTCTATCAGCCTAACACTAACCATCCTGACCCTTAAGGTATCCAACTTTGCACATGGAGACCTTGCAATTGTCGGCGTCTACGGTGCATACACATTCATGGTTATACTCGGCATCTCAACATACTTTTCAATACCCTTTGCTTTCCTCTTCGGAGGTCTTTATGCTCTTGCAACATACCTCCTGGTATATGGTCCTATGAGGAGGAGGGGGGCCAATTTCGTGATGCTTATGATAGCGTCGATGGCTGTGGACATTTCTACACGTTCATTACTCCACATGTATGCAGACTTTATGAAATCACAGCTCAAAGTCTACTCTCGAGGGTTTATATTCGACGATATTTCCTTGGATATTACCGGCTTTAAGCTTCAGGGAATTATATTCTTTTCAAGCCTATCCGTGATATTACTACTCCTATTCCTATACATCCTTTTGATGAAAACAAAGTTTGGAATAGCTATGAGAGCTGCCATCGAAAATCCAGATCTAGCTGAAATACTCGGAATAAACGTAGAAAAAGTATATTCCTTCAGCTGGTTCCTAGCTGGCGGCTTTGCCGGAGTCGCAGGATTCTTCCTACCCTTCAGGATACCCACATCACCAGATCTAGGGTTCATAATCCTCTTATCCATCTTCGCAGCTTCGATACTCGGAGGTGTAAATAGCCTCGCTGGAGCGGTTGTCGGTGGATACATAGTGGGCTTTTCAGAAATACTGGGCACATATCTCTTATCACAGCCTCCAATAAACCTAAACACAGCGTATAGACCAGCCATACCGTTTACACTGCTCATACTAACACTTATGCTCATGCCAAAGGGTTTAGCCAGCTTATGGTCAAAGGGTGAATAAAGATGATAGACCTATTGAGATTGATAATAGATATAGCCACAATATATTCGATATTCCTCATATTAGCCTCGAGCATGGAGTTAGAGTACGGCGAACTTGGTATACCGAACTTCGGCAAAGTTATGTTCTTTGCAACAGGCGCCTTTACAGTAGGCGCACTTGCTGTAAGACTGGGCGTATTTCTCGCTAACATAATATGGAGGGGCGAGTTTAAAACAAAGAGCATATACTATAGCACATTAGTCACTAACTACTTCGCAAGCCATCCTCTTCAGGCGATAACAGTTTTCCTGGTAACACTCATATTAGCAGTACTCTTTGGGGCAATACTTGGAGTTATAGCATCTTATCCAGCAATAAGGTTGCGTGAAGACTATCTAGCAATAACACTCATAGCTACTGGAGAACTGTTTAGAGTTATAGGCAGAAACTACGAACCCTTGGTAGGAGGTACTCTAGGAGTAGGCATCCCTGACATACTAGCTTGGCTGCCTGGTCGTACAAGAGAAATAAGTTTTCTCCTCCTATCAACATCCCTAGCCATAGTTATATGGCTAATTCTTCTCAGACTTTCTACGTCACCATTTGGACGCACACTCAGAGCTATAAGAGACAACGAGATAGCAGCTGACGCTCTTGGAAAGGACATTGTGAAAATAAGAATGAAAGTCTTAGCCATAGGCTCAGCCATGGCGGCGGTTGCCGGAGTCATATACGCATATTATATGGGCACAGTTCACGCAGACGACTTCTCGCCACTGAAAACGTTTCTCGTGGTTCTTATGGTTGTCCTGGGAGGCAGAGGCAACCCTTACGGAACGCTTGTAGGCGTAGGTATATACATAGTCTTAGATAGAGTTCTAACATTGCTAAAACACTATATATACCTTCCATTCGACATAAACTACTTCACCACATTCACGTTTGGTGTAATACTGATACTAGTCTTAATGTATAGGCCGCAAGGGATACTTCCAGAAAAGCCACTTCTAACGGTTAGAAAAACAGAGAAATAGACACCAAACATCGGTTATACCATTGCTTTATTTTTAATTTACAATAATAATTGTTTGTTCTATCTCCCTAAAAATGATATATAATATAGCGTTTTATTGAGTGGTGATAGTTGTGAAAATGGAAAATAATCCCCTTGTAAAACTTCTTAGACCTGACTCGGTGGCAGTTATAGGCGCTTCACGCCATCCAGAAAAAATAGGCTACCAAGTTGTTAAAAATCTACTGGACTCGGGATTTCCCCGCGACAAGATATTTCCTATAAATCCGCGCGCAGAAGAAATACTTGGACTAAAAGCCTACAAGTCGATTCTCGATGTACCAGAAGAAGTAGACCTAGCAGTAATAGTTGTCCCGGCACAGATAGTGTCAAAAGTCCTCGACGAGGCTGGAAGAAAGGGGGTAAAAGCCGTTGCTATAATCACCAGTGGGTTCAAGGAAATAGGCAACGTCGAAGCTGAAAAACAGCTAGTAGAGATAGCCAGGAAATATGGTATGAGAATACTTGGACCTAATATCGTCGGAATATGCGATACAGTGAAAAGGGTCAACGCTAGCTTCTGCCAGGCATTGCCCAACCCCGGCGAAATAGCGTTTATAACACAGAGTGGAGCCCTGGGAATCGCGCTAGTCGGATGGACAAAGATAAAAGGCATTGGATTGTCGGATCTAGTAAGTATTGGGAACAAGGCCGATATAAACGAGATAGACCTTATAGAGTTCTTCGGCAACGACCCACATACAAAAGTAATCACCGCATATCTCGAAGGAATCGAAGATGGAAGACGCTTTATGGAAGTTGCGCGAAGAGTATCCAGGAAAAAGCCAATAATAATCCTAAAGGCCGGCAAGGCAAAGAGAACGGTAGGCGCAATAAAGTCACATACAGGAACACTGGCTGGTAGCGACGCAGCATACGATGCAGCCTTCAAACAAACTGGCGTAATCAGAGCGCCAACATTCATAGACCTATTCGACTGGGCAACGGCATTCGCCAAAGCATATCTTCCAAAAGGCAGGAACACGGTAATACTCACCAACGGTGGAGGAGCTGGAATAATGGCCACCGACGCCGCGGAGGCCTGGGGAGTAAAACTGATGGACATCCCTGAAGACCTTGCTAAAAAACTGCGGCGCCACATGCCTCCATTCGGAAGCGTCTACAACCCGATAGATCTAACAGGTATGGCAGGATATGATTGGTATCTAGGTGCAATGAAAGATTTGTTGCTCGATAAACGTGTAGATGCTATAGTTGTTCTCTACTGCCACACTGCTATCACAGACCCGCTAGAGATCGCAGATGCGATAATCAACGCTATAAAGGAAACAGGATCAAAGAAGACTGTAATAGCGTCGTTTATAGGCGGAGAAGAAGTCATGGAAGCATGCTCCAAGCTAACTGAACACAATGTGCCGTGTTATGAATCTCCCGAAAAGGCCATGGCTTCTCTCGGAATGTTGTTCAAATATATAGAAATCAGAGAGAAGCTTGACAAGAGAACAATGATAAAAGTGAGTGCTGACAGAGAAGCCGCACTAAAGATTATAAAGAAGGCCCTTGAAGAAGGAAGATATATTCTAACACCCTCTGAGGCGAGCACTGTAGCCTCTCTATATGGCATACCCGTGTTGAAAAGGATACTGACCAATACACCAGAAGAGGCTGTTGAAGCTGCTAGAAAGCTTGGATACCCAGTTGTTCTAGAAGTAGAGTCCCCAGACATACTACACAAGACCGATGTTGGAGGAATAATTATTGACATAAAGAACGATGACGAGGTCATAGATGCCTTCAACAAGATCATGTCGTCTGTGAAGCAAAAAACACCAAACGCTAGGATAATGGGAATCGTAGTTAGACGCATGGCAGAGAAGGGAAGAGAAGTAATCATAGGTGCCCACAGAGACCCGATATTCGGTCCAATGATAATGTTCGGCTCGGGAGGCATTCTCGTAGAGTTGATAAAAGACATAAGCTTCAGAATAGCACCACTCAGCCTAGAAGAAGCCTACGATATGGTAGAGGAGACGAAAGCTTACAAACTATTGAAAGGCTATAGAGGAGAACCTCCAGCCGATATAGAAACGGTGATAAACACGCTACTGAGAGTTTCACAGCTAATGCTGGACATAGAAGAGATAGAAGACATCGACATAAACCCCTTCTTCGTATACGACAAGAATCATGGAGGACTAGCTGTAGACGTAAAAATAGTGCTAAAACACTAAAACCTATTTCTTTCCCACAATTTCATAGAACCTATTTTTAGTCAACAAGTTCTTTAAAACCGCTTCAGACATAACCTCTATCTCTAATAGCCACGTGTCCATAGGCTTTTCATTTATAGCTACTACATCCTTTTCAACATTTTTATTGACTCCAACCACTCTACCTCTAAAAGGCAAAGTCAAGTCAAAGACATGTTTCAGGGACTCTAACGAAGCCAAAACTTCACCCTCTGAAAACTCTTCTCCGGGACCCTTCTTAAATTCTATATAGAGAAATTCTTTGTACTTATCTACAAGATAATCAGAAATACCTACTTTAAACTTCTTCTCTGCAATAGGTTTGAGCCACACGCCCTCGTCCGTAAAAAATATATTTTCATCAACACCTTCCATTTTTACTCACCCATTACTTCGATTACCACTCTCCTTCTATAACGTGGACCATCCATTTCTACGAGAAATATGTTTTGCCACGTTCCCCGGATAATCCTACCATCTTTAACGGGAAATATCCTAGAAGCACCGATGAACGCTGAACCGAGGTGGGCGGCAGCATTATCGTCTATTCTGTTGTGAAGCCAATCACCGTTTCTCGGAAAATCTTCCTGTATCTTTTTCAGTATGTCACTCATTAAACCACTTTCATGTTCGTTAGCTATAATAGCTGCAGTTGCATGAGGCGCAAAGACGAGACAGATACCGTTTTTTATACCACTCTCCGAGATTGTTTTTTCTACTTCATATGTTATGTCTACCAACTGGTATCTCTTGTCTGTAGAAAACGTCAATTCCTTAAAATACACCTTCATACACGATCACCAAGTTTTACATTCCTACACAGGCATATTACAGTTTTTCTCGAACTAAACCTTAACCTGTGTATACCTATCTTCTTTTCCCACAACCATCGAATAGAGAGTGTTAACACCACCAATAGACACGCGTATACCCCTCCTTGCGGCTTCAAAAGCACACAAAATCTTTCTACGAACCCCATCTGTTACATCTATCCCTCTAACACCGCCAACACATATTTTAGTAGAAGGCGTAATCTTCCTCAATAAGACCGCTCCAGGCTTGCTCGGAGGCTCACTATAGATGCCTCCCGACCCCATCACATATACCAAACTAGTTGCATTCAGTTTAATTGCCAGTGTAGAGGCGAGATCGTCTCCAGAAAGAATTGACGCACCCAAGGACTTATCTATTACAACATCACCGTAGAGAACGGGTACAATTCTCCTTTTAACAAACTCTAAGACAACCTCGACATTAACATAGTCTAACATCTTATTATCGTTAAATGCTACCGCAGAGGTCTGAAGCGAAGAAGCTGGAACGTCTTCATCAAGCAACGCCTTTACAACGCGAAGATTTAAGACACTCATCCAATACCTGGTCTCGGCGAATCCATAGAGCTTTCTCCCGCCTATCCCTCCCTCGTTTAAGCGATACAATGCTGCAACGGGATGTCCGAAGGAGCCTCCTCCGTGAACTACGACAATGCTCCACCCTTCATGGTAAAGCCTGGCGATGTCCCCTGATATTTTGCGTAGATTACCTTTATTGATGGTGAAGCGCTTAGCCTTTTCTGTAACAACACTCCCTCCAACTTTGATTATCGTTAGCTTTGAAGTATTAGACATCTCTATACACTTTGTGTCCAAAAAATTATATCATAAAGCTTGGGGTTCTAGTACTCTCTAACCTTTATGAAATGAGCCAAGCCCTCTAGGATTTCACGATATCTGTTTTTCTCCAAATCTTCTAGAGCTTCTAAGGCCTCTTTAACATATTTGTCACGCAACTCTTCTGCACGTTTTCTCGCATTAGTTCTTCCAATAATTTCTAGTGCTTCGTACACCTCGTCCCAGGAAATCTCATCCTTTTTAAGTATAGACAGTATTTTTTCCTTCTCACCTCCCTCAAGCTCCTCCAAGGCTAGAAGTATAACCACGTTTCCAAGCTTATGCTCCTTTATGTCCTGTCCAACCTTCTTGCCAGTCTCCTCCTCTTTGCCAAACAAGTCAATAATATCGTCACCGACCTGAAACGCCATACCAAGATTATACCCGTATCTTGCAAGAGCCTCTACCACATCTTTGCTCGCGCCAACAGACATTGCTCCAAACCTGCAGGAAGTCTCAATGAGGACCGCGGTCTTCCTCTCAATCATCTTCAGATAGTCATTCAGTGTAACATTCTCGAACCTGTTTTCAACAACGTAAGGCTCATCAATCCTTCCCGCCTGCTCGTATAAAATGTCAAGACGCTCGCCCTCTACTAGGAGTTTTATGGTCTTCGCCATAATATCCTGAAAAACAGGTGGATCTGGAGTATCGTTTAACGCATCAGCTATGGATTCCCTGTAATGGACAGCTACAAGTATGGCTGTAGAAATCCCGTATTTCTTCCAAACAGTCGGATGTCCTCGTCTCAGCTCGCTATGGTCAATGATATCGTCCAAGATGAGAGAATAGTTATGTGTAAGCTCGACCGCGGCTGCAGCAGGGTATGCGTCCTCTTCTCTTCCTCCAGCAACTGCTGCCGAAACCATTGTTAGTGCTGGTCTAACTCTTTTGCCTCCTATCCTTATCTGGTATAGAATTGCCTCTGCAAACTCCTTGCTGGCGTTTTTTAGAAGATATTCCTCCATTATAGGATCAATCTTTCTGCCTGTCTCAACCAGAACTTTCAATACTTCGGTCACACGTATCTCCAAGATATCCTTGTATAATTTAATATATAAACATCCCAGCAAACTTTATCTAGACCAGACTCTAATCTATCCCCGCCAATGAGATAAAGAGAGTCATCTGAGCGGACGTGATGAAGGATCCCCCTTAACGAGGCATACTAAAGTCGCCGACCACAGAGTTCTTATATTCATCAAGATTATTCTTAGACGTAACTATAGAGAGGTGGTGAAGATATATGGAGATATTTCTACTGGGACACTTGGTCTTAGATACCGTGGTTAAAAAAGGCAACGTCAGAAAAAGCCTCGGTGGTACAGTATCCTTTGGAGCAATAGCTGCATTAAAACACCAAGTAAAACCAAAGATAGTATCAAAGATAGGTCTAGACTTCCCAGACGAATACCTGATATTTTTCTCTAGAAATGGCGTAGATATATCGCATGTCAGGATTTCAAGAAACCTTCCAACGACAAAGTTCAAGCTAGTATACGAGGATCATGGAAGAACGCTTTACCTGCTCTCAAGGTGTGAAGACATAATATTGGGCGACGTCCCCCTCAACGACATCAGCGGAAAAATAGCAATAATAGGCAGCATTATAGGAGAAGTTTCGCCAAGCGTTGTGCAGGAAATATCGGAAAAAGCCGCTCTAACAGTAAGCGACATACAGGGCTACATCAGAAAGGTCTCAAGAGACAAAAAGATCTACTTCACGTCCACGCCCGAGGCAAGAGCAATCATCTCGATCTCCGACATAGTCCACGCAGAAGCTATAGAGGCACAAGTGCTCTACGGCAACATAGAGCCAAAAGAGCTGGCACAAAAAATTGTTGAAGACGGAGCGGGCATCGCCTTAATAACAATGGGGCCAGAAGGGGCATACGTCGCGACCAAAAACTCTACCATCTATGTCCCCCCGGCAGAGGCTGATCGGGTGGTAGATCGAACCGGGGCAGGCGACGTGTTCACAACAGTTTTTGCCATAGAATACCATAGGTCAGGGGACATAAAAGAGGCTGCAGCTTATGCTTCAGCAGCAGCATCTTACCTCATTGAGAGACCGGGACTCGAGGGAATGAGAAACAAATGGGAGATCAGAGGCAGAATGTATAAAGTTCTCGAGAACATTAAAGAAGAGTAAGATTTTTCTCCTCTAGGAGGGTTAATATCCTTCGCAAGAAATTATAATACATGATAGAACATGTCTATTTCAAACATTATTGATAGTATTAATGTACGGATACGCGAGGCTTTACAAGTTCTACGCCCTATAATTCATACAACACCGCTCACTCTTTCACGAACATTCTCCAAAATGGCTGGAGGGGAAGTGTACCTCAAGCTGGAAAACCTTCAAAAAACAGGAGCATTCAAGGTTAGAGGAGCATACTTCAAGCTCAGCAAACTTTCGGGAGAAAATGTAACGAGAGTCGTGGCAGCAAGTTCTGGCAACCATGCACAAGGCGTTGCATACTCCGCGTCACTCCTTGGAATAAAGGCTACAATAGTTATGCCCAAATATACGCCGTTCTTTAAAATAGAGGCTACTAAAAGCTATGGCGCGGATGTTATTCTTCACGGAGAAACCTACGACGATGCCTACGCCAAGGCCTTAGAGATCAGTAAAAGGGAAAACATTCCCTTCATACACCCCTTTGAAGACCCCGACATCATAGCTGGACAGGGCACTATAGGAGTCGAGATATACGAAAAACTCGAAGACGCAGATATCGTTGTGGTCCCAGTGGGTGGAGGAGGCCTCATCTCTGGAATCGCTGTAGCACTCAAAAAACTCAACCCTGACATAAAGGTTATAGGAGTCCAGCCATCTGGCGCGCCCTCGATGTATCTTTCATACCACGAAAAGAAGCTTGTAACAACACCACATGTATTCAGCATTGCTGATGGCGTTATAGTCAAGAAACCGGGAGAACTGACGTTTAAGCTGGTGTCCGAGCTTGTAGACGACATGGTTCTTGTAGACGATAAGGAGATAGCCCACGCGGTATTCATGCTACTCGAAAGGGCCAAAGTTGTGGCTGAGCCTGCTGGAGCACTCTCTCTTGCAGCAATACTGTCCAACAAAATAGACGTTAGAGAGAAGAAAGTCGTTGCAGTGATTAGCGGAGGCAATATTGACCCCTCCCTACTAGCCAGAATAATAAATCAGATACTCTACATCGAGGGAAGACAAATCAAAATCCAAGGAGTACTACCCGACAAGCCTGGACAACTCAAGAAGGTCATAGACATAATATCAGAGCTTGGACTCAACATCATTTCAATCGAGCACGAAAGAATAAACCCGCTCGTCAGCCCTGGAACAGCACAGGTGACGTTGGGTCTCGAAGTTCCGGATAAAAACACAGTAAATCTCTTGCTTATCAAGCTAAAAGAAAAAGGACTGGATTTCAATGTAATAGAGTGGTGAAAAAATGACCAAAGAAATAGTATTTACAGAAAAGGCGCCCAAGCCCATCGGACCCTACAGCCAGGGAATAAAGGCTGGCAACTACGTCTTTGTTGCTGGCCAAATACCCATAGACCCTCAGACGGGAAAAATGGTTCAAGGAGACATTGAAGAGCAGACCAGACGCGTGCTAGAAAACATCAAAGCAGTCTTAGAGGCCGCTGGAGCGTCCCTAGAAGATGTAGTGTATGTGACCGTCTTCCTCAAAGACTTATCTCTCTTCCAGAGATTCAACAAGGTCTATGCCGAATACTTCGACAAAGTAAAGCCCGCACGAGTAACGATCGAAGCTTCGAACATTCCAGCCGGAGCGCTACTCGAGATATCCGTTATAGCGTATATAGAGTAAAACTTATCTTGACAATCAAACAAATTTTTTTGGTAACCAAAGAGCGGGGGTGCCCGAGCCTGGACAAAGGGGGCGGACTTAGGCTCCGCTGGCGTTGGCCTGCCCGGGTTCGAATCCCGGCCCCCGCACCAAGATAATTCTCTATCCTCTTCACCAAAACAAAGCCCGCCTGGTAGATATAAGTCTAGATACCATAAAAGACTTAAACATGTTTGAGAGTGAGAGTTGGGGACTCGTAAATGGTCAGAGAGTATTACGTGGCGCACGAGGTAGAGATACCTGACGGTGTTAACATCACTGTAGACGGCAAGAAGGTTGTGGTGGAGGGACCTCTCGGCAAGATAGAGAAAGACTTCTCCCACCTGAAGAAACTCTCCATAATAAAGGAGGACAACAAGATCAGGGTCGAGACCTACCATGCGAAGAAAAAGGAGTACGCCGCCGTTAGGACAGTCGCCTCACACATAGAGAACATGATAATAGGCGTAACTAAAGGATACCGCTACAAGATGAAGATAGTTTATGCACACTTCCCCATGTCGATTAAAGTAGAGGGAGATAAGATAGTCATCGAAAACTACCTAGGAGAGAGAGGAAAGAGATATGCCAAACTCCTACCCGGAGTAAAGGTGAAGGTACAGAAAGACGACGTAATCATTGAAGGAATAGACAAGGAAGCAGTCGGACAGACAGCCGCAAACCTCCATCTAGCTGCACGCCTCACAGGAAAAAGGAAGATGAGCCCGCACGGACGAGAAGGCAGCGGTCCGGGTATCCTAGACGGCATATATCTATACAAGGTCGAACACATGAAAGAGTAGGATGGAGATACACATCGGACTCGACGACCTCGACTCTCCGCTCGGACAATGCACAACTTTTGTGGCTTTTCTAATCTCCAAGGAGATACTTGAAAAAGGACTAGGTGGGTTCCTAGACTACCCCTATCTCGTTAGGCTCGACCCCAACGTCCCCTTTAAGACAAGGGGCAACGGGTCCGTATCAATACATCTGAAGGCGAGCCCCAAGACTGTGGGAGAGATCCTGGAAACGGCTAGACGCATCGTCGATGAAAACTACGAGAGACATGGAAAGACTTCTCCTACACTCGTAGTCCTAGAGGGAAGAATCCCCCAGCAGCTTTCCCAGATATATGAAAGAGCACTTAGAGAATTCATCCCCCGAAAATACGTTAAAGAGTTAGTAACCGATCTGTCCGACAAGCTAAACCTCGAAATATACCCTAGCACGGAAAACAGGGGTCTCGTCGGGGCACTGGCAGCCATAGGCGCATACCCGCTAAGAAACTTCACCTACGAGCTACTGGCCTACAGGGATCCCTACTCCAAGGTGCCGGAGAGAACCGTTCCTTGGAGCTTCTTCGTCGAAGTAGATAGAGCATACAGACCCACAGTCTTCGCCACGTACGATTATATAGAGCGAAGACCCCTCGCCGTCCCTCATGGACCAGACCCCGTAGTCTTCGGTCTCAGAAGCTTTGACCCGAGAATCCTGGAGAACATCTTAAAGGAAGCCTCTAGAAGGTTCCCCTACAGCTACATGATCTTCAAGACGAACCAGGCGACGAACGCCCACCTAGCCCGACACAAGAAAATCTCCAAGCTACGCCCCTACGACTCCGCTCTAATCGAAGGTTCTGTGGCCGAGCAGCCGAGGATAATGCCGGGAGGCCATGCCAAGTTAGTAGTAGCCGACGACACTGGCGAAGTACAGGTAATGGTTTACAGGGAGACAGGCAGGCTGAACAGGCTTGCACGCCTACTTAGACCCGGGGACACCGTGGAGGTGGGCGGCGGTGTCGTACCGAGAAAGGGCTTGACGCTCAACGCCGAGCAGATAAGGCTTAAGCAGGTTAGCCCGAAGATCGTGGCGAGAAACCCGAAATGTCCCCGATGCGGAGCAACGATGAAGTCCGCTGGTAGGGGGAAGGGGTTCAAGTGTCCAAAGTGCGGGTACCGGGACAGAAACGCTAGAAAGATCATGGTGAAGCTACCTAGGATTGTGGCGCCAGGCCTCTATGTGGCCAGCCCACGCGCCTACAGACACCTGACCAGGCCCCCCGAAACGTTCGGCCTAGAAGGGGTCGATGTCTTTGTAGAGAAGTGGATATTCTGGCGCCACGTAAACTTATAGGCTTAAGGCACAATATCTTTACTGAACATGTATGGGTATAGCCATCCCTTATGAGGAGGACGCTTTAGGCAGGGTCCACGCCCCCGCCACAATAGCCCTGGTCGCGATAAACGTCATAGTCTATGCCTTCACCTCCGTGGAAAACGGCTTCATAACCATAGCCGACAGGTGGGTCGGACTGGGCGCATTCGTCCCAGCCATGATCTCTGACCCGGCAAACTGGTACAGACTCATAACATCAATGTTCCTACACGCCAACATCTCGCACATTTTCTTCAACATGCTCTTCCTATACTCCTTCGGCAAACACGTAGAAGCCACGATAGGCACAAAGAGGTTCCTAGCACTATACTTCATAAGCGGCCTCGCCGCAGAGATCTTTCATACAGCACTAATACCCATAGAGGGGCTCGCTTCCGCATTCATACCGGCCCTCGGAGCCTCAGGAGCCATAAGCGGAATCCTCGCAGCCTACCTCATACTCTTCCCCGGGACCAGGCTGAGCATGTGCTTCTTCTACTTCTACTTCCCACTATGCTTCACAACCAGCGCAGCCGTATTCATAACATTCTGGTTCGCACTACAAGTAATCCAGGGATACCTCGGAGCCAGCCTAGGCGTCGCAGTATTCGCGCACGCTGGCGGATTCATAGGCGGGCTCGCGTCGCTGCCCTACCTGGTGGACTGGTATAGGCACAGGCTAATACGATACTACGCGAACGCGAGACACATGTTTATGAACATATTCTTCACGCGCTCCAGAAGAAGCCCCCTAGCCAAACCCATACTGGTCCTGCTGATACTGGTGCTCATAGCGGGCATACTCTACTCCGCCACTGCAGCCTCCAGAGCCGACACAGTAAACAAGGTGCTCGACTTCACGGTCGAAACCAGGGTTTGCGAAGCCGCAGCAGCGTGCACCAAGACGGTTGACCAAGAACAAGTAGTTATACAGGTCTACCCGGACGGGAGCATAGACCACGCGCCGATAGCCTCGGACAGCGTACGGGTAGTCTTCAACAGGCTCAATGCGCTCAAACTCATATACAGCAAGGCAAACGCCGACAGCACAGTCAATGTCAAAAAGTCCGGCACCGTCCGCGTACTAGGAATACCCGTAAAGCTGCAGATCGACGCAACCCTAACCTACGACGAGAAAGGCGTGCTCGACCAAGGACGGGGCACAGTGACCACGCAAGTCCTCACATGCACACAGACCTACTGCACCCCAGGAGGCACAGCACAATACACGTTCGAAGCCAGGACGGTCGCGAAAACCATGGGCCTCGCCGGGATACCTATACTCCAGCTGTCGGTTGTGGCTCTCGCTCTCTGCATCGCATCAATAGATACCGTGGCGAGAAAGGCCGAGAGGCTAGAAATAATATAGGACTCTCTCAACCACTTAGGTATCAAATTTTTACCCAGCTAAACCCCCACAGAAAACGTTATGGTATTCCGAGACAGCCAAGCTGGTAGCGCTACAACTCCTAAAATCCAAGACATTTCTCGTCCTCGAATCCGCCCTCCCAGCGATGACAATCCCGCAGCTACCGGGGCCACCAGGTAAACCTGCTGCTCTACACGACTACCGCTGGGCTCATGGCAGCGCCCGCAGCCACGAGACATTATCGGGATAATATTTTTAGAAAACATTCAGAAAACAACAAAACACTCCCGCACAACTATTATTCTGAGCCGCGTTGAAAAGAGGTGCAGGCCGATTCTCCTAAAACCCAGGGAGATAATACCGATAGCCGCCCCCTCGAGAAAAATCGCGGAAATCCTAGAAAAGCTCAACATCGACAAAGCGATAATACAGTACCATTCGGCCAGGCGAATGCTAGAAAAAGGCATCCAAAACATAAAGGAAGAAATCGGGTACAGCGGCCAGCTCATACTCTCCTCGATAATGCCGGACAAACTCCTACTCGACCCCAAAACCCTGGAAGAATTCAAGAAAACGGCAAGAACGCTAGGCTTCGACGCGCTCCTAGCATGGGACATGCCAG
>CAZJJA010000019.1:0-20432 GCA_964546235.1 uncultured Thermofilaceae archaeon
GGACCCATTCCAGGTGTCCGCGCCTATGGGGGATTAGCCCCAGTTTCCCGGGGTTGTCCCCCTCCCGAGGGTAGGTTAGCCACGCGTTACTGAGCCGTCCGCCGGGACCGACCGTGGCCTCGGCCCCTAGACTTCCATGGGTTAGTCCCACCCCGATAGCGGTCGGGTCCGGCAGGATCAACCGGAGTCTCGGCCGCGCGGGCGGGGGAGAAAACAGAATAGCGTGCTGTCTTCCCGCGTACTGGCCTCCCCTTTCTTGTCCCCGAACGTCCGGGTTTGCCCCGGTTTGTTCGGGGACGCATGTTGTCGCCGCGGATGGAGGCCGCCTCTTCATTGGGAGAGGTCACTCCTCTCCCGCTGTCTGGGCGAGCCGCCGGTTTTCCGCGGCTGCATTAATGCATGCATGTTTTGGTTATTTATTTTTATTGTCGGTGTTGTTCTATGTTGGCTGTGTGGCTGGGTTGTGTTTTTTCAACGTCTTTGTGGATTTTTACATGGTTCTCGGGGTTTTGTTTGATTTTACTCGATGGTTTTGTTTTCAACGTTTTTGTACCCCGTGATTGGTGGTGGAAGGCTGAGACGGGAGGTTGGGACTGTAGAATTAAACATGGGGAGTCTGTTCGTATCCCCCTTTAGGAAGAGGTGTGCTCTGTTTTTTGTGTTTTGTGATTGTATTTAGTGTTAGTCGGCTAGCATTGATTAGAGGTGGTTTGGGCAGGTTGGTGCTGTTGGAGTTTGTGTTGGTTGTGGCTGTTTTTGTTGGGTTTGGTTAGGTTTGTGTGGTGGCTAGTAGTTGTAGGTATGTTTTCGCTGTTGCTGTTGGTGTTATTTTTGTTTGTAGTTGTTGGAGCAGTTGTTGTGCGGGTCCTTGTAGTGTTGTGGCTGGTAGTGGTGTCGGGTCTAGTTTTCTGAGTTCTTGTAGTGTTGTCGTTGCCAGTGGGTAGGCTGTCCTGTATGTTGTGTCTAGTTGTAGTCCTGCTAGGTTTGTGTTTAGGAGTTCTTGTAGCATGTATATGGCTATGTCTTCTGCGGCTAGTGGGAGTATTATTAGGGGGTCTTGTAGTGTTTGTGCGTGGGTTAGTGTTTGGAGTTTTAGCTGTGTGTATGTTTTTGGGGGATTTGGGATGTGTGCTAGGAGTGTTGTTTGCTGTGTGAGTTGTTTTAGTGGTGGGGGTGGGGGTGGTCCTAGGTGTAGTGTGTGGATTTTTGTGTTGTATTGGGTTTCTATCTGTAGTGTCAGCTTTAGCGTGGTGTATGACTGGTGGTTGTTGAGTGATGTTACGAGTATTGTGTCGTCTGGCTTGGGGTTGGCTAGGCGGATGTTTTTGAGGTATCTTTTTTGGAGTGTTTTGGGTGTTGTCATCTGGTGTTTTTGTGGCTCGGCGTGCTATATATGTGGTTGGTGGGTGTGGTGTTGAAGATGTTTTGGCGGGTTTATCAGGTCTTGATGGGGTTGAGCGGAAAGTCTTTGTTGAAGGGGTTGGGTGGGTTTTGGCTCGTGTTGAGGTTTGGGGTGTTGGTGAGTGTAGAGTGGTTCGTGTGGGCTTGAAGGGGGAGAAAGGAGGACGTTTCTGGGGGGAGTTTTTTGAGGTTTGTGTGAAAGAAAGGGGTGGTGAGGTTATTGTTTCTGTTAGGCGGGTGGGGGGTGTAGGTAGAGTTTCGGCTGATCTTTTGGGCGGGTGGTTGTTGGAGGTTTTAGGTGAGGCTTGTAGGAGTTTGTCCGTTTATAATGTCCGTGTCTCCTAGTATTGTTAGACTGATGAAAGTCTAGGCTGTACTATCTGTTTTTTATAGAAATACAGGCATGTTGTTGCAGAGATGTGTCTAGTCCTGCTCTTTGTGTGTTGGTATTTTTGCTTTTTCGAAAAGCTGTGGGTCTTTGTTGAGTGGGTGGGTGGCGTCTATTCCGATCTTTGATGTTAGGAGTCTGTGTTGGTCGGCTGAGGGGTCTAGGCTGCTTCCTCTGGCGTTTTTTATTATTATTATGTCCTCATGGGGCTGCATTCTGGTTGCCAGTGCCCATTCTACTTCGGATGGGTTGTCTGGGTCTATATCTGTGTCCACTACTGTGACCATTTTTAGGGAGGGGTGGGCTGCGAAGGCTGCCATTATGACGTTTTTGGGGTCTCCTTCGGTGTGTTTGTTCATTGTTATGACTGCGCTGAGCCAGCCTGCTCCTCCCTTGGTGAGCCTGACCTTCCTAACTGTGGGTGTGACTTTTCTTGCAGCTTCCCATATGGCGGCTTCCCGGGGGAACCCCATTAGGTGTATGTGTTCTAGCCCTGCCGGGAGTATGGCGTAGTAGATGGGGGTTTGGCGGACCAGTATTTCTTCGATCTTGTATACTGGCTGCTGTCTTACCTCGTCGTAGGTTCCGGTTATGTCTACGAATGGTCCTTCTTTGGCCCGTTTTCCAGCCTGGAAGTGTCCGAGTATTATTATCTCTGTTGGCAGGGGGAGAGGAGTTCCTTCTAGAATCTGTGTGGTTGCCTGTAGTTTTCCATTGGCTAGGGTGTTGGCTACTTCTATCTCGTAGACGCCGTATGGGGGGCTTGTGGATGCTGCTATGTATGTGACTGGAGGCGCGCCTATCAGTATGGCTGCTGGTAGGTTTTTGCCGTGTTTCTCGTGTTGGGATAGTATGTGATGTAGATGTCTTGGGACTACTCTGACTGCTAGTGTGTTTTCGTCGAGTAGTAGGGCTCTGTGTATGCTGGCGTTTATGGCTTCGTCGTAGGGGTTTCTTGCTATGAATATTCCAGCTGTTATGTAGGGTCCTGCGTCTTTCTCGTAGAAGGTTGGTATTGGGAGTTTGAGGGCGTCGTCTCCTATGCTTTTGTATCCTCTCGGCTCTATTGTCTCGAGAGGGGTTGGGTTTGTAGAGGCTTTGAGCAATTTTTGATAGGCTTGTTGGTCGTTTTCGGCGTTCAATACTAGGTAGAGGTTTTTTCTGTCAGCGAAGATGTTGGAGACTAGCTGTCCTTTGGTGGTTTCTGCCAGAATGGGGTGGGGTTGTGCTTGCTGTATTGCCAGCGCTACCTCGTAGACTGGGTCTAGGTTTTTTCTGGTTAAGAGCGCGCGGTTTTCCTTGAAGTGTTCTATCAGGCTTCTTAGGTCTAGTTGGATTTCACATGTCATTCCTCTTCTTCCTTTTGCTGTTTGGCTCTTTGTACTATTTTGACGTCTTCGGCGTTTATTATTGCTGGCAGGAGAAATGCTGCTTCGGCGATCTCGACTCTTATCTCGTTCCTGCTCTTGTCTATCTCCACCACTCTGCCTTTCATTCCGGTGAAGGGTCCTCTTACTATCTCGACAATGTCTCCAACGTTTATTTGCTCTATCATCGGCTTGGGCTTTATCATCTTCTCTACGTCTTCTAGGCTTATTGCGCCTCTCACTAGTCCTTTGAAGTGTTTGAGCCCATAGGCTGCTCTTTGCGCCTCGTATGGCGCGTCGGCCTCCACTATGACCATTCCCTTGAGTCCGGGGACTACGACTATGGAGTATATCTTGTATTTTCCTCCCATTATTCTGTTTCTGACCATCACTGCTACGTTGTATTCTTGTCCCGCGGTTGTTCTTAGGACGTAGAATCGAGGTCTGCGTCTGAGCGGTTTTTCGGTCATCCTTCTACACCGGGTGCTAGAGAGCCGCTTTTCTTCTTACGTATATTACTACTCCTAGGACTGCTACAACTATCGCTATTCCAGCCACCAGGACTATGTCTCTTGGTATTGCCTGTACTGTGGCGAACTGGAAGGTTGCTCCTGCGAGTTGGAAGAAGTATCCTATGACTCCGAGGATGGTCATGCCGAGCAACACCATCTTGAATGTCAGCTTGAATTCTTCCATTGTAGGCTTGGTTGCGAGCCTTAGGGCCCTCTTTATGTCTCTCAAGAAGTCGGTTACGGTCATTCCTTACACCTTTCCTGGTGGATAATCACGTTTCGCTTAATGAAGGTTACGTATTGTTTGTGTCTAGGGTGAATCCTGGTGCTAGGAGGTTTAGTAGCGCCGCTTTGGCTGTGTGTAGTCTGTTTTCGGCCTGATCAAACACTACACTATTGGTGCTTTCTATTACTTGGTCAGTGATCTCCTCGCCTCTATGTGCGGGTAGACAATGCATGACAATATAGTCGCTATGTCCCACTTTTTCGAGAAGCTTGGCATTGACCTGGTATTTGGGGAGAAATGTTTTGAGCCGTTTTTCACGCTCTTCCTCCTGTCCCATGCTCACGAACACGTCTGTGTATACTACGTCTGCACCTTTTACGGCATCTTCAGGGTTTTCATAGACCTCTATCTTGTCATATACATCTCCTAGCAGGTCTTTTCTGGGAGAATACTCTGGCGGCGATGCCACTCTGATTCTTGCTCCGAGCTTTACTCCTGCTATTGCGAGTGAGTTGAAGACGTTGTCTGTCCCGTCTCCGATAAAAGCTATTGTTGTGCCTTCTATCCTTCCCTTTTTCTCGAGTATGGTTAGGTAGTCGGCCAAGGCTTGGAGTGGATGGTATTTGTCGCTGAGAAGGTTTATGACCGGGACGCTTGCGTATCTTGAAAGTTCCTCAAGTGACGCGTGGCTGTAAACCCTTGCGGCTATTGCGTCGTGATATCTCGATAGGACCCTTGCGATGTCTTTTATGGGCTCACCTCTTGCTAGCTGTAGCTCGTTTCGATTGTAGGTTAAGGGTAGTGCCCCCAGCTCCCAGATAGCGACGCTTGTCGATGCGCGTGTCCGAGTTGAGGGTTTTTCGAAGATTAGTGCTATAGTTTTTCCCTTCAAGAAAGGCAGTATTCTATTTCCCTTGTTTCTGAGTCTTTTCAATACAAGTGCGTCTTTTATAATCTTGAGTATTTCTTCTCCAGTAAAATCTAGAAGGGTTAGCAGATCTTTCTTCTTCACAACTAGCACCAAGTGATAGATAGCATCTATCCTACCTTAATTTGTTGCTGAGAAATGCCAGTGTGGGCTAGCGTAGTATCTGGTCTATAAACTCTTTATAATCAAATGTCTTTATGTCGTCTACTCCCTGTCCCACTCCCACATATATTATCGGTTTCCGGGTGACATAGACTATGGATATTACCGCTCCTCCCTTGACGTCTGCGTCGAACTTTGTCAATATGCTGCCATCTATGCCTACCTTTTCGGAGAAAATTCTCGCCTGTTCGACCGCATCATTGCCTATTAGGGCGTCACCCACATAGATCTTGTAGTCTGGCTCTAGGACCCTGACTATTTTCTTCATTTCGTCTAGAAGGTTTACGTTTGTATGCATTCTGCCTGCCGTGTCAACAAGCACTATGTCAATGTTGTTTTTCTTGGCATACAATAGGGCGTCGTAGGCCACTGCTGCCGGATCAGCTCCATATCCATGGCTTATGAGGGGTACTCCTATCTTCTCTGACCACTTTTTTATTTGTTCTATGGCTCCCGCCCTGAAGGTGTCTGCCGCAGCTACAACAACGGAGAAACCCTTTTTCTTGTAGCGGTTTGCAAGCTTGGCTATTGTGGTGGTTTTTCCGTGTCCGTTTGGTCCGAGGAATAAGATTGTTTGGGGTTTTTCGCCTCTACGCACTTTGTCCGATAACTGTTTTTCTAGGTCTAGCCGTCCTGCTTCCTCAAATATCTTGTAGAGGAGCTTTTTGAGCTCCTCACGTACAAGCTTTTTCTTGTCGGAGAAACGGGGGACTTTTTCTTTGGATACCCTTTTTGCAAGCTCTTTTATCAGAGCTTCGGCAACCTCGTATGCTACGTCGTTTTCTACAAGCTCGAGTATAAAATCGTATCCTATCTCTTCTACAGCCTCTTCGGAGAGTTCTGTATATGCTATCCTTTCAGATAGTTTTTCGAATACTTCTCGGAGCCTCACTGGTGGTCACTCTAGCGTCCCGTAAGTGTTTTCCTTATCTCTTCAATCCTTGCCGCTATTCGATTAAGCTCTTCCAGCCTCCTGGATAAATGTTTCTGGAGTTCTTCTCGCTGGTTTTTCAGAAAGTCTAGAGTTTGCTCTAGTGTTTTTTCGACTAAGACATTGGAGCCTATGGACACGAGGAATTTTTCTTGTTTTTTCATCGTGGCACGGGCATAGATTCCCGACGCTATGGGGATGAGGACCTCTTTTTCCTCCTCAAGTTCTCCTATATGCTTTAGAGTCCTCGAGGCTGTGTCTATCTCAGCTATCAGGTTTTGTACCAGTGTTATTTCTTTTTGCATTTCTTCTGCTAGCTGTGCGAGCATACTGTATTCGGCTGCAAGCTGTTCTCTCGTTCTCTGAGATTGTGCCGACATCTACTCCACCTTTCTATAAGGATAAAAAGGATTTGACTAATAAATGGTGATTAGAACACGATTATTTTGTCTGCGGCTGCAAGCTGTTGTACGTAGGTGTTCTTTATGTCTTCTAGTTTTTCTACTTCCTCGATTTTTTCGATGTAAATATGTCTTCTCTTGAGTTTGTGGCGTGAACCCAAGTTGCTGTATACTTTTTCTCTAGCCTCCTCCTCGGATATTCCTCTGACCTCTGTAGTGAATCTGACTCTTTCTCCGTTTCTGAGCCTCATTTTCCCGGTTACTCTATATGTCTTCGCTCTCACCATGCTTACAACCTTGTCTATTTTAGCCATGTGTGTTTAAGAAATTTTTTGTCCTCAAATCTGTCTAGAAAAGAACCTGTTGTATTCTCATTATCTCATGTCCAGTCGTTTCCTCGCCCACCAGTGCTCCGTGGACGTTCGCGACCATACCTGATCTTAGGAGTATTCTTCCACGGTTTATTGTGGCGATGCTAGCCTCTACGCCGAAAAAGCTTGAGAACTGTTCTATTTCCTCCTCGCTTACAAGGGGTGGTAGAAGTAGCCCTTTATTCGTTACAACAGCGACAGAGCCGACGAGGGGAAAACCTCCTATGCTTTTCTGGATACATTCGACTCCTAGAGTGTCAGATACTTCTGCTACAACACGCTTGGGTAATAATTCGCTCACCACGCACCCTTTATCGTTTGCAAGAATAAGGTTACCCATTGATGTTTCTCTAACATCGTCTATCACAGCGAAATTCACGTCTCCTAGAGCTTGTCTTAGCTGGTTTATTTCATCGTCCTGTATTATTCTAGGCAGTATGAGCCCGTTATTGTTTCCAGCTAGGAGTACTCCTATAAGCCTGCTTTTAGCCACAGAAACCTTATAGACGGAAACACCGAGGGTTTCTTTTACTTTATTCTCTACTTTTGGCGGGACATCGAAGGGTAATAGGGAGAAATTATCATTTGTAAAGATGTAAACACCTATGTGAGGTGTTCCAAATATTGTGAGTGTCTCTACGCTCACCCCTTCTCACTCTCAATTTATTCTTCCTCTTCTTCCCATCCTGGCGGTAGAACCCTCGCTTCTACGACTTTTCCTTCTTCTACGGTGAACTCTACATCTACCTTTATTCTTCGTGGAGGCTTTTCTATACTCCTAGACCATATTTCCTCGTTTACTTTCTCGTGGATTATTATTGTCTCAGGGTTTCTCAGATGTCTGGCGATAAACTCTCTTAGAACTCTAACAGCAACTTTAGCCCTCTTCTTTCGAGGCACATGATATGCTTTTTTCAGGGGTACTATGTAGGTTCTCCTATGTTCTCCGTCTTTTAACTCCTTTCTCTTCACCATTAATCTACACCCTTAGAGCTGCATTCTACTTCTTCTCCAGTTTCTCCTGGGCTTTCTTCTAACTTTGCCTAGGGTCCTCGAGATCACCCAAAGAGGCACTTGGTCGTTGCTTCTGTTGGCTGCTGCTAGCCTCAATTTTTTTCCGAGTGGCTTATAGTGCGCCATGCCTACTATACACCACACTTCATGTGGGTTTGAAGAATTTAATTTTTACTTCACGTCGAGCAGATGTCAGCCGTGCTAGTATCTGTTTGAGAGTTTCATCGTCTATAGGCAATCTAACAGTTCCCGTCGAGGCCAGCTGGATCAGCTGTGTCTCAAGGGTTTCAACAAGCTCTGGCTTAACTATCTTGAGATTCGCTAACCTCTCCCTAGCCTTTGGTGTTAATATTCGTCTAAGAATTTCCTGTCTTCTTGCTTCTTCAGCCTTTTTCTGTTCTTCTAGGCGTTTCGCTGCTTCAAGCCTTCGCTGATACTCAAGAAGTTTTCTTTTCTTAATTTCCTCTAGTTCTTCGTCTCCTCCCGCATAATAAATGTCTTCTGACATAATCACCACTCGACCGATAGATTCGCGAATAAATAATAGCTGAACAGAGATATATCGTTATACAAGCTTTGTCCTTAAGCGATGTACTTCTTCAACTCCGGGTTTTCTTTAGCGAGTTTTTTGAAAATCTGGGCGGCGATCTTGTCTATGAGAGATCTTCCCTTATTTGTTAATATTCTGCCTCTGGGTGTTTTCTCTACAAGTCCTGCCTTTTCTAGCTGCTGGAGTGTATTCCTTATTATAGCTCCTCCTGCTTTTCTAAAATGTTCCCTAACTGTTCCCATGTTTTTTCTTCCGCCGTATACTGTTCTCAGTCTTTCTATTCCTACTGGCCCGTTTAGGTAGATTTTTCTAAGGAGAGACGCGCATCGCTTGTACCACCAGTCTGGGTCGTCTGGTACTCTTTCCTTGTGGCTGCCTGTTTTCACATAGAGTGCCCATTCTGGAGGTTTAACTTCTTCGATGTTTTCCTTTAGATACTTTGCTAGTTCGTCGATGAGCATCTGAGGGGGGACGAATTTCGCGTTTACCATATTTATCCCTCTATTCTTGACAGGGTTTATAACTTAAGCGTTTTGTTACTTTAAGCTTCCGTATTAGACTTAATCCTACAGGAGGCAATATCACCTTTGGGAAACGGGTCTGCTATAGACCTCAAGATTTACAATCGGCTTTATATTAAGGACTATTCTTTTAATACTCTCAGGTGCTGGCTATGGGATCATCTACATCAGAGTCGATCAAGGAAGGAGATTGGGTTCTGATATACTTTGACGAGAAGCGAAAGTATGTCGTTAGAGTCGAGGCTGGAAAGCAATTTCATACAACTATGGGTGGCATAGATTTATCGTCGCTCATTGGGAAGAAGTTTGGAGACGGAGACGAAACAAACGTTGGAGAGCCTTTTGTGATTTCACGTCCTAGGCTCGTCGACTTGCTGGAGACTTTTCATAGATTTACGCAGGTGATTTACCCTAAGGACTTGGGATATATCTTACTTTCTTCAGGTGTTGGACCGGGCGCTAAGGTGGTTGAAGCGGGTACCGGGACAGGCTATCTAGCTTCTGTGCTTGCCTACTACGTGAAGCCTAGTGGTAGGGTTTTCACATATGAAACAAGGAAGGATTTCTACCTTAAGGCAATAAAGAATTTCGAGAGTATTGGGCTACTACCTTACATTACGGCTAAAAACAAGAATATTAAAGATGGCATCGACGAAAAAGACGTTGATGCCGTGTTTCTCGACCTCCCAGATCCTTGGAGTATAGTCGACCTTGCTTATGACGCGCTTATTCATGGAGGCTCGATAGTTGTCTTTGTACCGACGGTGAATCAAGTTGAAAGAACCGTTGTGGCTTTGAAGAAAAAGGGGTTCAAGCTCATTGAAAGTGTGGAAATTATGATGAGAAAACTTAAGGCTGTTCAAGGAGAGATGCGTCCCGAGACCGTTGGTATATGGCATACAGGGTATATTGTTCGGGCGCAGAAGCTTTGAATAGCCTATATCTACTTTGGTTTATAGTATCTTAATTGAATTTAAGGGGCGAGCTTTATGGAGGGAAAAATTCCTGTTCCCATACGTAGTGACCGGATTGGCGTTGTTATTGGGAAGGGTGGAGTTAACAAGCGGCGAATTGAGGAGACGTTCGGTGTTACTATAGAGGTTGATGATAAGCGGGGTATAGTTTATCTTATACCCGGGCGGGATTCTTCTCCATTTAGAGTTCTTAAAGCAAAAAAGGCTATTGAAGCCATTTCTTTAGGTTTCTCGGTTGAAGATGCATTATCTCTTTCTGAGGATCTAGTGGACTTTGACACCATAGATATTTCTGAGTCTGCACGCAACAGGAATGATCTTGTTAGGATAAAGTCTAGAATCATAGGCACTCGTGGCCGGTTCAAAAAGACATTGGAGGAGATGACTGGAGCACGCATAGTTGTAAGCGACAAGATGGTGGGTGTTATTGGAGACTACGAACAGATAAGAGTTGTAAGAGAGGCTATCCAGCGAATACTGAGAGGACAGTCGCACCGATCCGTTATACAATTTCTCGAAGATGAGACTCGCATCCTGAAAAGAAGAAGAATAGAGCTGTGGGAAAAGTGGAGCCACTTCTAATGGTGCGGGGGCCGGGATTCGAACCCGGGCAGGCCGACGCCAGCGGATCTTGAGTCCCTAGGGACGCGGCATTTTAGCCGCGTTGCCCCCTTTAACCTGGCTCGGGCACCCCCGCTTTTTATTTTTCTGGGATTAAACCAATCTTTATCGTTGAATTTATAGGGGTGTCTTTTGTCTCGTGTTAGATAGTGTCGGCATGGTTTTATTTTTTACCTTGCCACCTTTCTTTTCGACCTCTATGTATTGTTGCCTTGAACCTTATACTTGGGGTAGTGTAGCGAGTTCGGTTAAAACCGGTATTGGCTTTATCTCTTCAAAATCGTATGCTTTTGTGTTGATTTTGTATAGTTTTTTGAGGAATTCATATAATTTTTCCGTTTTTCCTAGCATAGAGTTTTCTGGAAGCAGTTTTTTGAAGTCCTCCTCTGGAAGAAAAACGGGAGATATGTCATGTAGGTAAATCGGTATAAGCCGCTGGGAATCGCTAAGATATATACTATCTATATATCTGGTTATTTTCCAGCCCTCTATCCTTTTTCTCGAGACGATAAAGAGATCTATGTATCTGAGTACTGTTCTTTCGTCAGCGTTTCGGAGATGCATCTTCATCGAATCTGCTATGCTTCGTAGACACTTCCATATATTTGGGCTATGAAACGTGGCTATAGTAGGTACCCCGCTTCGTCCAGCTTCTATAAACGTCCATATGTCATTCGTGAGTAATTCTCCTATAACGAGAAAGTCTGGTCTTTTGTATCTTACAGTAAGTCTGGTAAGCTCTGAAACCGGCCCAACCATCCTAGCAGCCCATCCTCCTTTAATTAGTAGTTCTTTTACTGGCTCTACTATGGCTATATGTAGTTGAGGCCATAATTTAGAGACTTCTACTACTATGGAGTTTAGCAATGTTGATTTTCCGCTTCCCGGAGGTCCTATTATGACTGCGGTTGAAGGTAGAAATAAAAGTGTGAGTATTCTCGCTGTGAGAAGTTCTGGCACTATTTTTGTAATGCTGGGTACCTTTACTACTCGTGTAGCAGTTATTTCTAGTTGTCCCGCAGGCTCTATTTGTATGAATATTCTCCAACCGAGATATTCTGTCTGTGAGAATGGATTAGATAAGTCTACAATGACGCCTGTCTCTTCTATAATTTTGCTGATAACTTCTTCGATGTCTATTTTCTCGTCAACGACTACTCTTCCTAGCTGCGAGATTGTTGCAACGATGATGTTGTTCCTGACAAATATTTCACTGATTTTTTCTGCAAGCAATAATGCATTGAACCTTGTCCAAGAGTCTTCATTTGTGGACTTAATTTTTAGCCGTCCATTGTGCAGAAAAACTATACCCTTAGAGTTTTGTGCTATAATTTTTGAGTTTTCAGGTAGTTTTTCTTCGAATATTGAAAGATTTTTTATTTCCTTTTCTATAATTTTTGGCTTAATTATTCTTTTTAACATGTGCTTATACCATGAAATTTGCTAAAATTTTGTAGATTTTATCTTTATATTCTTCGAGCTCTTTTATCCTGCGCGTTGCTATTTCTATGTCATTTTTTAGATCATCTATCTCCTTATCTATACTTTTTATCTTCTCAACTAGTCTATCGAGAATAGTGGGGTCTATTCCTGCTTCGTCGAGTAACATCTTAGCTTTCTGGAGATTGTCTAGGCTTAAAGGTTTGTATGTCTGTGTTGGAGAATTTTTTATCTGTGGTTGTGTTTCTACTGGGACATTTATAATTGGTAGTGGGCTTCCACTGTTTAATGTATCGATTTTTTTCGCTTTTTCATCCGAATATTTTTTACTGAATGGTCTTTTCATAATGTCGCCTCTTTAATGAGTATATTGTCAAATTTTTCTATGATTTTTTCAACAGCTCTCCTAGTTTTTTTGTCTATATTTCGAACAACCCAGTCAGTAGTCTCCTTCATAAGAAAGGATAACGACACATCAAACGGCACTACATAGGCATTGCCAAAATATTCTCTTACAGCATCTAGCCAAAACTTGGACACAGGATGATATTTGTTCAGAACAGGTATCACGAAGGATTTTCCTGTATATGCCTTTTTCGCTGCACTAAAGCTTAGCGGGTCAGGATTTATTATAAGACATGATATATCGATTGTATCGCTGTCAATAAGATTGCTATAATGTAGTGTGGGAAAAGCTGGGAAGTCTATTATGATATAGTCAACGTGTTCTAAGACAATATTAATAAAGTCGCTGAATTTTCTACCGATATTTTTAGCCTTACTGAATATATCTAGAATATATTTCAACTCCAGCCTTGGAGGCGCTGGGGCCAGATATATTCCGTACTTTGTTTCCACTATGACATCGCCCCAGTATGTTTCATTGTCTTGAAGATAATCGACAAAAAATGGAGGCTCTACAGAACCCGCTATGAGAGTCGTTATGTTTCCACTTTCTCCAAGGTCCACAACCAGCACTTTTTTTCCTTTCGATCTGAGAAGAATAGATGTCAACATGCTTAGTGTGGTTTTTCCAGTCCCACCTTTACTACCACTAAGATAGGCTATAACCCTAGACATATGAAATCCATACCTTATTTACATTCCCTATAAAAACACGCGATAAAAACATGTTATATACACCATATAGCCATTTAACTTGGAACATGAGCAATCATTTTGATGAAGAAATTATAGATAAATATGTTAGAAGAAAAGAGAAAAAGATTTTAAAGGACTCTGAGCTAGCCGAGGTTCTCGAAGAAGTTTTCGACTATTGGACAGTTAAAGCAATATACAAGTTGATGAATAAAGGGGTTATTTCAAAGATTTATGGTGCTGTAGCTGCAGGAAAAGAGGCGCGAATCTACTGGGGCGAGTCGCCTAGCGGCGACTCTTTAGCGGTGAAAATATTTCTTGTGACTACTGCAGAGTTTCGTAGAGGGAGGCTGAAATATATTGAGGGTGACCCGCGTTTTAGGATGACGCGAAGGGATATGAGAAGTATTGTGAGGCTGTGGTGCCATAAAGAGTATAGAAACCTTAAACGGGCATACGAGCATGGCATAAGGGTGCCAAAACCCTACGCACATTTAGAGAATATCCTTGTAATGGAATTCATAGACGCCGGAACTCCAGGCGTTCCGGCACCTCTGATAAAAGATCTTCCGCCCGAGGATCCTGAGAAGTCTTTTAACGAAATCCTCGGATATATAGAGAAAATGTATAGAGAAGCCGAGCTCGTCCACGCGGATCTGTCCGAATATAATATTTTAAACAAGAACGAAGAGATGGTTATAATAGACTGGGGTTCTGCGGTCTTAACCTCACATGTCCGCGCCAAAGAGTTTCTCTTGAATGATGTGACGAATATATTCAGGTTCTTTTCAAAACTTGGGGTAGATACAGGGGATCCTCTCGAATTTTTTAAACATCTTATTGAAGAATAGCTTTAGCCGAAGAGTTGATGTAGGTCTTTTAGCAGTCCTTTTCTTTCAAGCCTTTGTACCTCTGTCTGTGTATACCTGTAGACTATGTCTCCTCTATCCGGCTGGAAGTCCCAGGGAGCAACAAGTACTATATCGCCCACTCTCATCCACATGCGTTTCTTGTATTTTCCAGGTATCCTACACATCCTGATCTTTCCATCGACGCAGTAAACCTTCACTCTATCATATCCCAAGAGCTGCTGAATGATACATAGTAGTGTTGTCTCACCGTCCGGCAAGGGAATCTCTTTAGTCTCTTCTTCTACACCTTTCTTTTTCTTCTTCCTTTTAGGCACAAATATGTAACAGAGCCTCTCTATATAAATCCTCGTAGCCTAGCAACTCAAGGGAATATATTCATATTGTGATCTCGTTCACTATATGTTTGTGACAGGTGGCGACTATAAGGGTTTCAAGACGGGATACAAGATTATTTTTTCCTTTCCAAGCTCTCAGATACTTATAATTGTCATCTTCTTAACTGCGCTATCTCAGTCTATACTGGGCTATGTTTTAGGAAAAAATGTTCAAAACATATTTGTTCTCTACGCTATAATCGTTTTGGCATCTATTCTTCTCTATGCGATGACACGCCAGATTCTCAACTTTAAGCGCTTTCTAGGACTTATTCTGAGCCTTCTTCTCTTAACGTCCCCTTTTCTCTTCTCAACAAATAACCCCATAATCCTTTCACCAGCGGGGTTACTCTTGCTCGGAATCATAGCATACCTTTTTAGTTCTCCCAACGCCTCCTTACCTTTCTTCCTAGCATCCGCTTTCATACCGCTAGCAACGGGAAACTATATAGCAGTGTCTGTAGATGTGATAATTGTCCTGGTAATACTTCTATTGCTTAACCGTGTTGACCAGAGAATAATACGTGTCGCCGGAGTTAGCGGAATAGATTTTTTGCGCACTTTTTTCCTCTATATTCTAGCGGACATTAAAAATCCGCTGGAAGACTACCTAAAAAAGATATCAGTAGTGAGAACCATACCCATTCATATCTTCGACTTCATCTCAACTAGAGACGGTCGCGTCATAGGACGTATTGTCGTTTCAGACATTCATCCAGGACCGCTAAGAGAAGTCGGCAGTAGTACACTCCCTCAACTGGTCATGAATTCAAAGACGCCTACTCTATATCTAAAGGGTCCTTCCACACATTCCGAAAACCTTGCCAGTAGCGAAAACCTGGATAAAATACTTGCTCTAATCGAAACTCATGATCAAACTCTCTTTCACGGATCCTGCCTTTTCATTAAAACAAACCGCACCGAGACAATGGCTATTACATCACTCATCTTTGGAGAAAACGTCCCCGCACTCGTGTTTCTTGACCCTCTAGTACCACTAGAAGACATGCCTTACAGGCTACAGCTAGAACTCGAAAGCAAGGGAATAATACTTGTCGACAATCATAGCACGATTTCTAAGAAATATGATATAATCCTACCAGAGTCCAGCGAATACTTTAACACGCTCAAAGAGGTCCTCAACACGCTTATAGATTTACCTCGTTTTTCCCACAAAAATAACCCCATCCTTAAAGCATCCTTTAAAAAAATAAACTACTCGGATGGCCGTGAAGTGTCTCAAGGCGGCATAAACGTAGCCTTCCTAGACAACGGAGAGAAAAGCGTGTCTATCGTTGCAATCGACGGTAACAACATGAACATAAGGTTTAAGTCTGCCCTATTTCACGAGCTAAAATCTCTCGTCGATACACCATTGATTACTACAACAGACACGCATGTATACTCGGGCAGATTCACAGGAATAGAGTATATTCCTGTGGGTTCATCTAATTCTGACAGTCTTCGTGAAATAATAATCAAAGGTGTTAATGAAGCATCTCAGAAACTGGAGCCTGTCAATGTCACCTATAGAGTTGTCGCGGTGAAAGACTATTTTATAAGCGGAGAAATGCTGGACAAAATTTCTAAGGAGACTGAAAAAAACATCAGAGACGGGTTTACGATATTTGCCTTGATAATTCTAGAATTGTTTCTGTTCTCGCTCTTGCCTTTCTAATGTTTCTTTAATCTCTTTCCAGTGCTCGTCAACCATTCTCTGTATCTCCTCGATGTCGGCTTCCGTTAAATGCCTAAATCTTCCCTGTAATTCCAGATATTCTCTCACTGGTTTTCTCTTAGACTTATCTAATAACCTCCTACTTGGACCAGTTAACCTGAACACACCCTTCTCCCACTCATAGAGAACAAATACTCCAGTCTCGACGGCCAACCTAGCAACCTTAACTGTTAGAGAAGAATCAAACCTCCATCCTGGCGGGCATGGAGAAAACGCGTGAATATACTTAAGTCCACCCCTTATACTGGCTGCTTTTTTGAGTTTGGCAACAATATCGTTTGGATAAGCAGGATTTATCGTAGCAACATAAGGTACTCTATGGGCAACCATGATAGAAGGTAAATCCTTTTTCATGCCAAGATTACCTAGCGGCGTTGTAGTAGTCCAAGCCTTATAGGGTGTTGAACCAGACTTCTGTATACCAGTATTCATGTAAGCCTCGTTATCATAGCAGACATAGATTATGTTGTGACCTCTCTCCGCGGCTCCACTTAACGCTTGAAGACCGATGTCCACAGTACCTCCGTCACCAGCCCATACAAGCACATTAACATCCTTCTTCCCCAATTTCTCCAATGCCTCAACCATTCCAGACGCGGCTGACGCACTGGCAGCGAACGCTATGTGAAGTAAAGGTACAGCGAATGCTGATTTAGGATATGGCCCCGCAATCACAGAACTGCAAGATGCAGGGATTATCATGTAGGTTTTCTTGCCTAGAGCCTTCAATACGTACCTCAACAATATCGTAGCCCCACAACCAGGACATGCTGCGTGACCCTTCAATATGTATTCTTCTTTGGGAAAAACCTTATGAGACACCTATCTCACCCACCAAATACTTCCTTTTTTCCTTTTCTCAAACTCTCTAAACATTCCTACAAAATCTTCTTTAATAACATCCACACCTCCAACGCCAGCCACAACCTCAAATACACGAACCTCCGCTCCACAGTCTCTCAATGTAGCATACACATCCTCAGTAAGAGGTGCAAACCCTCCAAACCTAGACGCCCTGTTAACCACCACAACTCCCTTAGCATCACCTATTACTTGTGCCAACTCCTTGTATGGGAATGGACGATAAACTCTCACTCTCACCAACCCTATGTCCACACCTTTACTCCTGAGATAATCCACCGCCTCAAAGGCTTCGCCCGCGATAGAACCCATTAAAACATAGAAGAATTTGGCATCTTCACACCTATAACACTCAAACGGCTTTGAATAATCCCTGTTCGAAATTTTCGTGAATAATTCACCGCTCTCCCTAATAGCCCTATGGGCATTCTTGGAAGCAACATACAACTCATGCCTTATCTTTATATAATCGTCTGGATATGCGAGATTGCCTAGAGAGGCTGGTTCTTCATAGTCCAGAATATTTGTCCTCCCGCCCTTAGGAGGCAGATAGTCCTTAACAACATTCTCGTCGAGAAGATCCACTGGCTCAAACGTGTGCGAAACCTCAAATGCGTCCCAGCCAACCATTGCTGGAAGCAAAACATCGGAATTCTCAGCCACCCTGTAAGCCTGCAGAGTTAGATCATACACTTCTTGAGCCGAAGAAGCAAAGAACATCACCCATCCGCTGTCACGCATAGCATAAAAGTCCGTATGCTCACTCCAGATCGACCATGGCGGTCCTAGTGCTCTTGTAACAAGTCCCATAACAATGGGTAGTCTGGCACCTGCAGCCCACCAACATACCTCATACATGTAAAAGAGTCCTTGAGATGATGTCGCCGTGTACGTTCGTGCTCCAACAGCTGATGCTCCTATGACGGCTGCCATAGCGCTATGCTCTGATTCAACCCTCACAAACCGGGCGTCAAGCTCTCCACTATCAACAAACTCTGACAGCTTTTCAATAATAGGCGTCTGAGGAGTTATAGGATAAGCGGATATAACGTCGGGTTTGGCAGCCTTTACAGCATAAGCGGCAGCATAATTTCCAGTCAAAACCTTCTTCAACCTTTTCACCTCTCTCTTACCATATTTATCGCACCTACAGGGCATTCAGCAGCGCAGACCCCACATCCCTTACAGTACTCATAATCGATAATTACCAAATTCTCTTTGATCTCGATGACTCCGTCTGGACAATACAGCCAGCATAGACCGCAAAGAATACACTTCTCCATATCCACAACAGGCTTCTCGAACCTCCAGCTACCTGCTCCAACAGCCCCCACACTAGGTTTAGCATATATTTCAGACACATCTCCTCACCTCGTCAAACCCTCTATTAACAGCCTCAATGTTCTTTTCCACAAGCCTTTCGATACTCTCCCTTACCGCTCTAGCCAAAACATCCTTATCCAACATTCCACTAACCCTTCCAGCCGCGCCAAGCATAGGCATATTCACAAGAGGGAAGCCCGCAAGCTTAAGCCCAATCTCTGTAGCCATACCACTCGCGTCCAGACAATAAACCTCCTTTACACCAATTTTTTCATGAAGATCTTTTACTGTAGAATTTACAACCACCTTCCCGCCATTCTTTAAAAACTTTGCAATGTCATACATCTCTAGGAGCGACGGGTCAAGCACAACGAGCAAGTCCCCCATCTTCACCCTGCTTCTCTTCCTTATAACTTCTCTCGACACCCTATTGTATGCAAAGACCGGCGCACCTCTCCTTTCAGCGCCGAAAAAAGGTATCGCCAGAGCATACAAGCCTTTATGAACCGCTGCTTGGGCAAATATCCTGGCAGCCGTAACTCCTCCCTGTCCGCCTCTACCCAGCCAGATAATGTCAAATGTGTTATACACGTTTCTCAAAATACAATTTTTGGGTAACTAACCTTATATTTTATGGCACAAGTTTATTAAGTCGATGAAACGACCCATCATCAAAGTCGTCCCTCCGGGCCCAAAAGCCAAAGAAATAATCACAAAGGACGAAAAACTGTTAATGCAAAGTTTCGCCAGATGGTATCCCCTTGTTGTCAAAAAGGCTCAAGGCGTATGGGTAGAGGATGTCGACGGCAACATATATCTTGACTTTAACTCTGGAATCGCCGTAACAAACGTTGGACATAGCCATCCCAAAGTCCTTGAAGCGATTAGAAGACAGATAGGGTTTTTTCTACACTACTCGATCACCGACTTCCTGTACGAAGAACCCGTAAAGCTGGCTGAACGCCTAATAAGCATAACCCCAGGCTCCTTTCCCAAAAAAGTCTTCTACACAAACAGCGGAACCGAGTCCATTGAAGCCGCGATAAAGGTAGCAAGAGGTCACTTTAGGGGAAAACGCCCATACATAATAGCATTTGCAGGATCGTTCCACGGAAGAACCCTCGGATCACTATCACTAACATCAAGCAAGCCTGTGCAAAGAAGACACTTCGGACCCCTGCTACCGGGAATCTATCACGTCCCATATCCTTACTGCTACCGCTGCCCCTATAGACAAAAATACCCCGACTGCGAGCTCTGGTGTGTTCACTTTATCGAAGAATGGCTTTTTAAAAAATACGTACCACCCGACGAGGTGTCTGCAATAATATTCGAGCCAATAGCTGGAGAAGGAGGATACATAACACCCCCACCAGACTTCTTCAAAACACTCAAAGACCTCGCAGACGAGTATGGAATACTACTAATCGACGACGAAGTACAGGCAGGAATGGGACGAACAGGCAAATGGTTCGCCATACAACACTGGGGCATCGAACCCGACATTCTAGCAGTAGCCAAAGGTATCGCCGCGGGATTACCATTAGGAGCAATAGTAGGAAAAGCAGAGATCATGGACCTCCCTCCAGGATCCCATGCGTCAACGTTTGGCGGGAACCCCGTAAGCTGTGCGGCTGCAAACGCCGTTATAGACGTGATAATTGAGGAAAACCTCCTAGACAATGCTGCCCGGCTGGGAGAATACATAAAGAAGAGGTTCAGCGAACTACAGTCAGAAATCCCCGAGATAGGCGACATTAGAGGAAAAGGACTTATGATAGGCGTAGAACTCATCAAAAGAGACGGTACACCCCATAGGGAGTTGCTAAAGGAGACACTAAAAGAGGCCTTCAAGCGAGGCCTTCTAGTAATAGGTGCTGGACTAAGCGCGATACGAATAGCTCCACCACTCGTGATAACACAGGAGGAAGTTGATGTAGGGCTAGAAATCCTCCACGACGCCCTAAAAACTGCACTGTCTAAGGTTAAGTAACGATACGGTCGTCGACCAACCTAAAAACAAAAGCCTTACCGCCATAATGTCTTACAAGCTCGGATACTGCCATTGCAACATTTTTTCCCCTACAAATATACACGCTTTTCTGAACTCTATAGATTCTATCCCCAAACTTCTCCTCAAGCCTAGAAAGATTCTTGTAAAAACGCGTCGGAATCCTACCGCTACCCCCGACTTCGAAGTCATAAACCACTATATAGTAGCCCCCGTCACCAGCCTCTTTTACAAGAACTTTATCTACGATCGATTTTCTGCCCACGTTAACGTATGCATATACAACCGTTATTTTAGTATATTATCATCCAAAAATTCGGTACAACGATAATATTATAATCATATTAT